>CAZBJH010000087.1:0-14916 GCA_964492185.1 uncultured Bacteroidales bacterium
TAAACGAAATAACAAATTAATTACTAATAACTTAGCAAATATATATACGAATGAATGAGAATTATGTTCCCTGAATCGCAGGCATGAATTATGAATAATACAGGTTATACCTGATTAAAACCGGTATTTTCCAGTGAATGGATATGCAGCCTGAGTTTCTTTTCAGATTCTATTCGTTCGAGTTCGGCACCTACTCTTGTTGAAAAAACGGTGAGTATATATCTGGTATTCGGGATTTCTTTCATGGGTTTATCATCCATTAATCCTAAAACGCCGATTGGTTTATTATTGTTGTTATATATGGGACTACCCATGAAGCTTTCAATAGCCATGTTGGATATTAATTGATCATGGGGAAACAACTCATCAAGTTTTTGAGGGTAATATGAGATATATCCTTTCAGTACGTTGTTTGCCGGATTGTTATTTAGTTCCAGTACAAAGTTTTCGCCCTCTTTTCCGTTTGCCCAGAACTGGATGATATTTAGATATCCGGGATCTTTATCGATTATTCCGATAAAAGCATACCTGGTATCAAATGTTTGTGTCAGCAGGCTGGTAAGTTCCCTGAAAAATAGATTTCCTGTTACTTTAGATGTTTTTTTGAATAATACTGAAATAGATCCTTCAGCTTTAAGATAATCAATAACCTTACTGATCTTAAATACGATGATACTATGATCGCCCATGCTGAGCCTGCGGGCAGACAAATGTCCCCAGAAACTGTGATTATTGAATGTGCGAAATGAAAGCTCCTGCCTGTATGTCTTCCCTGTGTTGATCTCGTTCATTATCATTGCCTTACTGAATTCGGCAGGTTCACTTTGGCAGAGGCTGAAAAAGTAATAATCTATTAATAAAGATTTTGCGTCCGCGTGAAAAAGTTCGATTGATTTTTGATTGCATTCTATAATTTTCCAGTCAGAACCGTTCAGTATAAGGATCGCTTCGTTGGAATTATTGAAAACAAAATCAATGAAATCTTTATTTAACCATAAATTATCTTTTATTTCGGGCTTCGTAATTTTAAATTCACGCATCGAATGTCATGGTTTTTAGACAACGTTGTTGTGCAACTTTACGGCAAAATAATTAATATGTTTTATTTCTTCATATCATTTTGACTAATGATCAATAAATGGATCTTAACAGTTATAGTAATAACTATTATGATTGCATTTATGTTTTATAATTTACTAAAAAAAATATTAAGCATAAAGCTATGTTTTTGGTAATTATTACGATAAGGAAAAATTTTTTTCAGATCTTCCGGATTGTTATTATATAATCGTTGGTATTTTGTATATTTATTTATAAGTTATAGACTAATTAGAGTCTGTCTATAAACTCATAGTGTTTGTTCAGAATGTTCGAGATCAAGGCGCGTGAACATTTTAAACCGGAGAATACTAAAGTATTTGAGGATTTAAAATGTGAGCAGCAACGCGGATATCGGACATTATGGACAGACACTAATTAGTGTCTGTCAATAAATAACAAAATGTTTAACTGATCATATATCACAACCCCATAATAATTAAATTTTATGACCTTTAATTAAATATTTTACAAATGAAAAAATTTTTAAAAATCCTGCTTATAACCATTTTTGTAATCCTTGTGATCATTATTGTCACACCATTAATATTCAAAGGCAAGATAATGGATATTGCAAAAAAAGAGATCAATAAAACAGTTAATGCAAATGTAGAGTTCAGTGATCTTGGTGTTTCCCTGATCAAAAACTTTCCTTACCTGACGGTTTCGCTTAAAGATCTTAATGTTACGGGTATTGATGAATTCGAATCAGATACCCTTATAAGTTTTCATTCATTTGATATATCCGTGGAGTTAATCAGTGCCATTAAGATGGAAAATATCAAGGTTAAAGCTGTGATATTGAACAGGCCTGTAATCTATGCTCATGTTCTTGAAGACGGTACGGCAAACTGGGATATTATGACAGAAAGCGAAGAAGAGGTTCCTGACACTACCATAACAGAAAGTACATTAAATCCAAAGGTACAGTTAAAAAAGTTTGAGATCAATAACGCAGATCTGATGTATCTCGATGAAAGTTCCGGTATGAATGCTTCGCTCGATGAACTTAATTTCCGGCTGAAGGGTGATATGTCAAAAGATTTTTCCTCACTTGATATTAATGCTGATGTTCAGCGGGTAAATTTTAGTATGGATAATATACGGTATGTAAGGGACGCGTTATTTGCTATGACATTAATGATTGATGCCAATCTTGCTGATATGATCTTCATTCTGAAGGAAAATGAGATTTCACTGAATGATATTGTGCTTGGATTTGATGGGAATTTTAGCATGCCCAATGAGGAGGATATCGTGGTTGATATGAAATTCAATACCAGGAAGACTTCTTTCAAATCTATCCTGTCATTAATCCCTGCTATTTATATGAGAGATTTTGAAGATATCAAAACAGAAGGCACTCTGAAATTAAACGGCACTGTGTCCGGTGTTTACAATGAAACAAATACTCCATCGGCTAGTCTCCAATTGATGGTGGAAGATGCCATGTTCAGTTATCCGGACCTTCCCGGGTCGGCAGATAATATAACAATTGATATAGCAATGCTTTATGATGGTGTTCAACCCGATAATTCAACTATTGATATAAACAGGTTCCATGTTGAACTTGCCGGTAATCCGGTTGATATGACTTTAAATATAAATAATCCTGTTGGCGATATGTTTATAAATGCCAATCTTGTTTCGGATATTGAACTGGCCAGTCTGCATGATGTTGTGCCAATGGAAGATATTTCTCTTGCCGGAAGGATTGTCACGGACCTTGATGCTATGGGGTATGTGTCGACACTGGAAAATGAAAGATATGAGGAATTTAAGGCCGATGGTGCTGTTAAGATTACCAATCTGGTTGTTGATGGAGAATCCGTACCAAGGAAAGTTATCATGGAAAAGGCATCTCTGATATTTTCACCCCGGTTTTTACAGGTTGATGGGCTTGATTTGATAATGGGCCAAAGTGATATGCATCTTAACGGTCGCGTAGAAAATTTTATCCCCTATGTATTTAGTGACGGGACACTTACTGGTGAGTTTATTTTTACTTCCGGTTTACTGAATTTAAATGAGTTTTTGATTGATACAGAAGAAATGCCGGAAGTTGAAGAAACAGATACAATAGAGTTGTCGGTTGTAGAGGTTCCGGGAGATATTGATTTTACACTGACATCCCGGTTTGATCAGATATTATATGATCAGATGGATATACGTAATACAGCAGGCATTATTAAAGTTATAAACAGTAAGGTTATTCTGGAACGCCTGAAGATGGAAACTTTGGGAGGGACTATGTTAATGAATGGTGAATATAATACAACTGATATCAATAATCCTTTTGTAGATTTTGGTATACAAGCTGATAATATAGCTATATCACAAACATTCAACTCCCTTTTACTGGTTCGGGAATTTGCTCCGATTGCTGCCAAAGCTACAGGCGATGTAAGCCTTGGGATGCAGTTTACAAGCTTCATGGATGATAAAATGAAACCTGTTATGAATTCTGTTGTCGGTAAAGGGAATCTGAGAAGCAGTTCCATAGGTATCAATGGGGGTAATATTTTTCAGAAAATAAACTCTGTGTTGAATACCGGCACATTCAGTGATTTGGCACTAGGGGATATTGATATCAATTTTGAGATCAGGAATGGCAAATTGTTTGTTGATCCTTTTAAGACTGTGATGGGAAATACCGAGTTTCTAATATCCGGTGAACAGGGACTGGACCAGACATTGAATTATGGTATTAATGTAACACTTCCCCGGGGCGTTTTGAGCAAGAGCGCTATAAATACTGCTTTTTCCAAAGCTTCAGATGCAGGTTTCGATATCGATCAATCATCATTTCTCAATTATGATATTAAAGTTACCGGTACTTTTGAAGATCCCGATGTAAACTGGGATTTAAAAAATACGGCTTCACAAACCCGGGAAGTTATCCAGCAGGAACTGGAAGAAAAGGCCAGGGAAGCAATTGAAGAGAAAAAAGAAAAGGCTCGTGAAGTAGTAAGTGAGGAAGCAGAAAAGATTATGCAGAGTGCAGAAGCCGAAGCTGAAAGAGTCAGGAAAAAAGCAAGAGAAGCTGCAGAAATTATCAGAAAGGAAGCCAATGATAATGCTGATAAGTTGTTACGGGAGGCAAAGAACCCTATAGCAAAAAAAGCGGCCGAGCCTGTAGCACAAAAGATGAGGCAGGAGGGTGAAAAGAACGCGCAAAAGCTGATTGATGAAGCTGATGAAAAAGCAGAAAAAATCCTTCAGGAAGCTCGCGAAAAATCAAATAAATTGCAGGAATAAAAAAACGGGGTGATATCACCCCGTTTTTTTATTAAAATCTTTTTTCCTGTATCCTGGCTTTCTTGCCCGTTAATTTTCTCAGGTAGAATATCCTTGCTTTTCGAACCCTGCCGTACTTGTTTACATCGATTTTTTCAATAAAGGGTGATTGTGCCGGAAATATTCTTTCCACTCCTATGCTTCCTGACATTTTGCGTACGGTAAAAGTCTCATTAATCCCTGATCCCCTGCGTTGAAGGACAACACCACGGAATTGCTGGATCCTTTCCTTATTACCTTCCCTGATTTTATAATGTACTGTTATTGTATCACCTGCAGAGAATTTTGGAAATTCTTTTACCTGGGCAAATTCGCTTTCTGCAACTTTTAATAGGTCCATCCTGATTATAATTTGATTATTGTAAATCCTGATTTTTTCAGGTCGCAATATTACGAATATTTTTTGAGATGAAATAACATAAGCAGTAAAAATTAGCTTAGCAGAGAACAATATTTCAGCATCCCCCTAATATAAACCACTTCAAAAGTACTATTCATACCTAACACTAATTAGTGTATGTCCATAAAGCCCCATTTGCCGCGTTACGCTTGTCCGAAAATTACTCATTTACGACAAGTAAACTCCGCATTTTCGGACTGCGCAAGCCTTGCAAATGAATCTTTCTGAACAGACACATGGCCAGTTATACATTTTGTTATCTTTATAGACAGAGACTACAGTTTATTGACAAACTCTAATTACCGAATACCGATTACTGAATACCGAATACCGAATACCGATTACCTTCTTCATTCTCCTTCCCCGTCCAAATATATGAATTTATCTCCCGTTTCTTTGATTAGCAATCTGTACCATTCTTCGCTATAACCCGGAAATTCTACTTCAGGATTTTGCTGTCCTTCAACTTTCGTTTTTACATTGCCGTCCATAAATCTTGTAAACAGGTACCTGTATAGTTCTTTCCATTCCTTTACGGTATTATTCCCTGTGTATACAGAGTATTCAGTAATAAAATTAATTGCCTTTGATCTGTCAGTATCATAAACAGCCAATGCCGCCTGATCAATAGCAGGTGTCATGTCAATATAATTAAGCTCCAGTTCTTTCTGTTTTTCACGAATATGCGGTATCATTAAATCATAACGTAAATAAGCAAAATTAGAAACCTGGTTGAAAACCCAGAATGCTGCATCATTATCAAATTCCATAATGCTTCCCTTACCTTCCGTGAATGACCCGGGAACTTCTGTAATACCGCAATACATTGGTGAATATACCGTACTGTAGGTATCATCCACTCCAAACCACAGGATACCTCCGATAGGATCAGGCAACCATGAGCGTGACTGGGTTACAAATGAAAATCCGGTTTGCTGTGTTGATGTTGCCCTTTCATTAAAATAGGTAACACTGTCAATTTCCCATGTTAAGGGACGCCAGCGTACTATACATTTATTAGGGCCGGCGCCGAAGTCGAGTGACATATCCAGTTCTGTTTCCTGGTAATAATCACGCATCAGCTCCATCACGTCATGAACGGAAAGTTTTTCGTCAGGTTTTATCCAGAGCGGCATTCGGTTTTCAGGATTCTCACCCCTGGCATAATCAATATATTGTTCCATGTTTTTATTCACTTTCCTGAATCCTGACCATACGCGTGCTTCACAAAAGCGGGCACCACCAAAATCAAGTGGTGCAAAGGCATCCGCGAAGCTAAAATCTTTGTCATTACCTTCATAATACCCCATCTCACGGGCAAAATCTATCACATCATCAGAATAAAGGCAATTTTCCGGATCATCCTTGGGGAAAGTAGTTATCCGGGCCTGGTTGGCATGACCGCTGATATATCCGTCCGGAATTTTTCTGGCAACCCAGACAGCCCCTTTATTTTCATTAATCACCTTTTTATTGTTTCCACTTCCTGTGGTTTTCATTTTCATTCCTTTTCCTATTATCTCCATGATCCATACTTCATCAGGATCCGAAATGGAAAAGGATTCTCCTGTACTGTAATATCCGTATTCATCAAGAAGCTCTGCTATGACGGTGATAGCCTCCCGGGCGGTTTTTGCACGCTGAAGGGTGATATACATCAGGCTCCCATAGTCAATTATTCCCGTAGTATCCTGCAGTTCCTTACGGCCTGTATAAGTAGTTTCACTAATAGCCAGTTGATGTTCATTCATGTTCCCGACAACAGCATATGTATTTTTTACCTGTTTGATCTTACCAAGGAATTTCCCTGTATCCCATTCTTTTATATCCAGCATGGAATTATCAGGATAACTGGCTGTTGGTCTGAAATAAAGCTCACCATATAAAACATGTGAATCGGCAGCATATGTGATCATTGTAGAGCCATCTTCAGAGGCTCCTTTCGTCACCAGGAAGTTGGTACATGGTCTTGCATTTGTTATCAATAAAAACACAACTCCTGTTAGCAATATTTTCTTTCTCATATAGTTAAATAATTAAATAATTAAATAATATTTAAAATATAATAATATGTAGATCTAATCTGATACTTTGTAATAACCCCAATAGAATAAGAGTATTTCAAATTTGTATGTAAAATAATAAAAATATTTTTGCCTGTATTATTTTATTACTGGGTCAGGTTTGAGGTAATTATCATTCATTTTTTAAAACCTATAGTCAGGTAAAGCCAATAATTCAGGATAGTGTTCGATGAACAAAAATGTGTATTTTATGTTTCACCATAAATATATGTTCACAAAAAATGTTAAATGTTAATATCTCATTATTTTTATTATTAATTAATGTTTATTTTTGTTTAGTCCTGCTTACATAAAATATGTTTTATGAATAATCAGTCAACAGGTTAACAAAAAATATTATTGTCTGAGAATTTTTTGTTATATTTTTGAAACATAAACAATAGATATTAAGTATAGTTAGTAGTTAGCAGGTTTAGTTAATAATTAGATTGTCTTTTTGTAGTTAGGGTTAAGAAGGTGAGGATCAGGTAATCCTCACCTTTCTTTTTTATTTTTTCCTGTTACGTTTTAAAAACTGATCCTGAAATCGAATTGCTTCTGGCTCCGGTAAAAGAAGCCAGTACATTGTATTGGTTTTTATAACGAAGATATCCGAGAAAAGCAAAAATCAGTGCTTCTTTGTAATGGATGAGAAGTTCATCCGGTAAGATTATAGTGTGTTTAACATTATTCCTTAATTTTTCTATAAGAAAATTGTTAAAGGCACCGCCACCTGTCACCAGCATTCTTCCTTTATTAAGATGATTGATCGCGAATCCGATCTGTTCAGAAATATGTTGAACGATGGTATGCATTTTATCCCTGGTGCCTGCTGAAGAGTTCCTGACGACAGGGAGGAAGGATCTTTCAAACCATTCACGGCTCAACGATTTTGGTCCTTTAAGTGAATAATAATCCAGATTATTAAGTTGTTGAAGTAAATGATCATGAATTTTACCTGAACGGGCCAACATTCCCTCGTTGTCATAATCCTTGTCAAGTGAATTGGCCAGTTGGTTTAAGGCTATGTTTACCGGACAAATGTCATAGGCCTGTAATCCTTCAGCATTATTGTATGAAATGTTTGAAAACCCTCCCAGGTTAAGCCGAAATTCATATTCAGCAAAAAGCATATTGTCTCCTAAGGGTACCAGTGGAGCTCCCTGGCCTCCGAGCGCGACATCCAGTGACCTGAAATCCGATATCGTTGTGATGCCGGTTGTTGCTGCAATGGATGCACCATGACCGAGTTGAAAAGTAAATCCCGAAGAAGGTTGATGAAAAATCGTATGACCATGTGAAGCAATGATGTCCGCATGGTAGTTCTTTTTTTTAAGAAAACGGTTAATCTCCTGTCCTATATATTCTCCATAGGTATTGTGCAGTTTTAAAAGATCAGACGCGGTAAGATCGGATGCCCCGCTTAACCTGTTTTTCCATGCTGTATCATAGATAATTGTTTTTGCATCCAGGATCCGGTAAATCCACCTGTTATTTTGTTTGTTAAAATCACACAGTACAATGTCCAGTCCGTCCAGACTCGTGCCTGACATGATCCCGATAACCCTGCAGGAGTTCATATTCGACTCAAAATTTTCAATAATAAAATGATGTCCGGTAAACGGACCTGTTGTCCTTTTTATCTTCCACAACAAGTTTCAGTTTATGCAGCATGCCTGACTCAAGTCTTGCAGGGTCAATCCTGTATGACATGGTGTTGCTTTTTGCATCAAGCTCGAATAATGCCCAGTCATCATCAATAAATCCTTTGTAACTTTTAATACCGGACAACTCATCGGTAATTTTAAATAGTAATTCCTGATGTGCTGAATATGTTGCGTTTTCCCTGAAACCGGCTGTAATTATTTCAGGAGGTATTGTATCTACGGTTACTGCAAATTTTCCGAAATTTCTGATTGAGGTTTTAATGAAACCGTCTGACCATGATCCGCCTGTACTTGTCAGATTGCCTTCATCATCAATTTCTGCAACAAGGGCTTTCTCCTGCAATGATTCTGGAAGTTCCTGTGTTTTTATATACATATCAAAGTGTTTGTGTACAGGAGTATATTTGTTATGGACCATATGTATGCCAGAATAAAGATCCGGGGTATTCTGTGTTCTCGCGTACTGAAAGTCACAATTCGTATAAAGACTGTTTACCGGCATAAATATCCTGAACTGATCATTTTCATATTCATTTTTTGTATGATAATGAAAAGTTTTTACAAATTGTGGAAAGGTCTCATTCGGGGAGGAAGGAGAATTAAAAGGAGTCGATTTTATTTTAAATTCAATAGCGGTCTCGTTGTCGTAAAAATCCTTAACAATAATATGGACACTATGGATTGTATCATCACTGAAGTCAAAAATCCCCAGGTGGTTATCAACATCATAAATACCAAGACAATTATTAGGATCGAGAAATAGCTTTTGTATTTTGGCATTGGTTTTTAGCTTTTCTTCATAATCAATATGACTGTTTATGTATCGTGTTTCATGAAAGCCAATCTGGTCGATCCTGTGAGCGTAATAAGGAATATTGTCAATAAACAATTTAATCGAATATATACCGCATGGGTTTGGTGCACCATTTAAATAATCAAATACTTCAAGTCCGAATCCTGCCTTACCGCTAACATTTACAGGATCCTGAGGGATTGTGTAATTTCCGTTATTACGTACAACCGGCATGATCAGCTTGCCGTGTTTTTGATTTACCCGGCTGTTCTTGCCGAGGGGATAAACAGCGAATTTATACAAAACAGGTTTGATCCTGTCTTCGATATCAAATCCGAATTTTAGCGGATTAACCGGAATTTGTCCATTGGTTTTCCTTATCTCAAAATGCAGGTGGGGTCCTCCGGATCTTCCGCTGTTTCCGGAAATTCCAATTATCTCACCCTGCCTGACAGGAAATTTATTTTCAGAAAGATAAATGTCAATCTCATGTGTTTGCTGTTTATACTGTTGTTCTGTTACATAATTATGCAAATCAGGGAAAAATGAATCCAGATGTGCATAAACACTTGTATATCCCCCGGGGTGACTGATGTATATAGCTTTGCCGTATCCGCCGCTTTGAACTTTCACACGTGAAATATAGCCTTTCCGTGTTACATAAACTGTTTTTCCTGTTTTACCCTGTGTTTTGATATCAATCCCGGCATGAAAATGACCGCTCCTTAATTCGCCGAATGTGCCTGATAATACCATTGGAATATCCAGCGGCGGGGTAAATGACTGAGCCGGGTTTGCCGATTGACAAAAGGAAACAGGAACAGTGACAAATATCAATAATATATATAGGAGAAGTCGTAAAAATTCCATATATTTAGTTGATTTATTAAATGAAAAACCTGATAATTGCTGTAAAACTAAGTTTTAATTTTTTTAATTAAAATCAAAAACCGAGAATTTTATAATTTTGTAATTATATTTGCAGTATTAAGGTTTCTTTACAATAATGGATAAGAAGTATAATGAAATAATAAACGAATTAAGGGGGAAGATAAAGTCTATTATAACATTATATGAAGTAGAAAAAGAAAAAAATCTTGATCTGGCCGGTGAAAATAAATCATTAACTGATAAGATAAAGGTTTTGGAAGACGAGATTTATGATATTAAAAACAAGTATAATAATATAAAGGTGGGCAAGGCAATTGCATTGGGAAATGATGATTCACACGATGCAAAAATTAAAATTAACAGAATTGTGCGGGAGATTGATAAATGTATTGCTCTTTTAAACCAGTAAATGATTTTTCAGGATATGGAGGATAAGCTATCAATAAAAGTTAATGTTGCCGATAGATATTATCCATTAAAGATAGTAAGAGAGGATGAAGAAAAGATCAGGAAGGCTGCTAAGTTAATAAATGAAAAAGTTCTTCAGTATAAGCAACGTTACCTTGATAAGGATGTGCAGGATTTTATGGCGATGGCGGCTTTACAGTTTGTCACAAGATTAATGGAATGTGAAGGACAGTATAATATGTCGCCACTGGTTGAAAGTATCAGGGAAATTAATGAGGAACTTAACGAATATCTTAATCGAGAGTAATAAACGTTCTTTAAAATATTTAATTCATAGCCCGCATAGGTTCTTCAATACCTTTTGTGAAACTCAACACTAAACAAATTGGAGCACAGCTCGATTTATTTAGAGCAGGCCATAACCCGTTTCGGCGGGATCTTCTCCGGAAGGCAATGGAAGCTCGACATAGATTGGCAACTCCACCCATGTCAGTATGGGGTTTTATCAAAACATTGGAGAATTATGCGGGTTTTTTGTTAAATTAAAATGATGATAAATTATGACGACAATAGTACTGGAAGTACCATTCTTTATTAAAGGATTGATAATTGGTGCTACTTCATTTGTTATAGGAGGAGTCTTGTCTTACTTAATATTCTTTGTTGCATATAAGCGAAGAAGCCAGAGTATTATTAAAGAAGCCCGGACTGAAGCCGAAGTGATAAAAAAAGATAAAATACTTCAGGCCAAGGAAAAATTTCTCCAGTTAAAGACTGAACATGAGAAATATATTAATGAAAAGAACAATAAAATGGCATCTGCCGAATCGAAGTTCACGCAACGCGAGCTGGCACTTTCCCAAAAGATTGAAGAAAATCAACGGGCGAAACAGGAAATGGATGCCATACGTGAGAATTTGAATCTGCAGCTTTCACTTGTTGAAAAGAAAAACGAAGAACTCGAGAAGATACACAGGCAACAGGTTGAACAATTGGAAGCGGTTTCAGGGATATCAGCAGAAGAAGCCAGGGAGCAGCTGATCGATTCGCTTAAGGAAGAGGCAAAGACCGAAGCTATGTCATACATCAATGAGATTATGGATGAGGCGAAAATGACAGCTTCCAGGGAGGCCAAAAAAATTGTTATTGAAACGATTCAGCGGGTGTGCTCGGAAAGTGCCATTGAAAATTCCGTAACTGTATTTAATATAGAAAGTGATGAGATCAAAGGAAGGATCATTGGCCGGGAAGGGAGAAACATCAGGGCGCTTGAAGCAGCAACAGGAGTAGAAATTATTGTTGACGACACTCCCGAGGCTATTATTTTGTCGGCATTCGATCCGGTGAGAAGAGAAATAGCCCGGCTCGCTCTTCATCAATTGGTTACGGATGGCAGAATTCATCCGGCACGTATTGAGGAAATAGTTTCAAAAACCAAGAACCAGATAGAGGAAGAAATTGTTGAAATAGGGAAACGAACTGCGATTGATTTGGGTATTCATGGCTTACATCCTGAACTGATCCGTCTGATAGGTAAAATGAAGTACCGGTCATCTTACGGGCAGAATCTCCTGCAACATTCACGCGAAGTAGCCAACCTGAGCGCTATTATGGCAGCCGAGCTCGGTTTAAATCCTAAAATCGCAAAAAGAGCCGGACTTTTACATGATATAGGTAAGGTTCCTGACGATGAGCCAGAAATTCCTCATGCTATATTTGGGATGAAGCTTGCTGAAAAATATAAGGAAAAGCCGGAAATATGCAATGCGATCGGAGCTCATCATGATGAAACAGAAATGACGAGTCTGATATCACCTGTTGTGCAGGTTTGTGATGCCATATCAGGAGCACGTCCCGGGGCCCGTCGTGAGGTCGTCGAGTCTTATATCAAACGTTTAAAGGATCTTGAGAATCTTGCATTGTCTTACCCCGGAGTATTAAAAACGTATGCTATACAAGCCGGAAGGGAATTAAGGGTGATTGTGGGAAGTGATAAAGTTTCTGATAAGGAGGCTGATGAACTTTCCTATAGTATTGCAAAAAAAATTCAGGATGAGATGACATATCCCGGCCAGGTTAAAATTACCGTTATCCGGGAAACAAGAGCAGTTAACTATGCAAAATAGCTTTGTTTAATTATTCTGATCAATTCTTTCAGTTTGTTAATTTTATCTGTAAATCCGACTTTCTCGTAAGCCATTATCAGATTATTGATCAGTCGTAAGATAATGTCAATGTTGGTGCATGGAACATAATAGGATCTGTTATGTTTCAGCTTTTGTTGTGCCAGAAAATAATCGATCTCACGCTTTCCCAATACCACTCCTTTATTATATGGATTGATATAAAAAAGTATATCCTCAGTTTCATCTTTGGAATCATACTGCCGGTATTCGTCCTTATAGGCAAGTATAAAGTTTATTGGCAGGTTAACCCCGTAAATAGGCAATCCAAGTTTGTACGCAACAGACATATATATGATAGCAAGTGAGATGGGATCACCCTTTTTTGTTTCCATTACCTGGTTGATATATGAATTCTGGGGAGAATAGAAGTTTGAAGTGTTTTTGGAATACTTATGCAGATCAAAAATTACATAATTCAATATTTTTACCTTTTCAAGTGCCGTAAGATTATTATTGATCTCAAGCCATACATCTTTTCTGATATTTTCAATTTCTTCGTCGATCATATTGAAATCGATTTCCGGGAACTGAAAAAGGGCCAGGTTATAAGCGCCTTCCAAAATATTGTCATAACCCGTACTGCACCATTTTTCAAGTTTGTTTTTTGTTATATCAAATTGAATAGTTTGTATAACATTCTCCAAACGCTCCTGCAGCAATTCATTAAGGGTACTTTCCCATGCCTTTTCAAGAAGGGGAATAATATTTACCCCTTTCTTGAGTAGGTTGTCTGACACTACATTAATAACCTCATTATCAGGATCATCTAACAAATTGATCAATGCCTTGATTTCCTGGTTTTTCACAAGAATATATTTTATTTAAGTTATTAGTAATTAATTTGTTATTTCGTTTAATCAAAGTTGGTGGTTTTTGTTCACCTGTTGCTTATTTTAAATGGTGTTCACGAGCTCACCCGCTTACGCGGGATCGGTTGTTCACCTGTTGCTTATTTTAAATGGTGTTCACGAGCTCACCCGCTTACGCGGGATCGGTTGTTCACCTCGCGAATTAATAATTTAATAAGGTGCTAGGTGAACTCTCACCAATAACCAGGTTATAAAAATATTCATGTCCTTTTATCTTTGTACTATTTAAATTAAATTCCTTAAGGATGAGGGTTTCATACGAATATGTTTTATTTAAGTTATTAGTAATTAATATGTTAATTCACTTAATCAAAGTTGGTGGTATTGGTTACCTCGCAAATTAATAATTTAATAAGGTGCTCGGTGAACCCTCATCCCTTCATAATAATTTCTTAGTATATATTCATGTCCTTTTATCTTTGTACTATTTAAATTAAATTCCTTAAGGATGAGGGTTTCATATGCAAGTACTTTTTAATGTAAAACGCGCAGCGAGCATGTTCTTGCATTTTCGAACCGCGTAAGCCATGCCGGATTTGCTGGCGTGGATTTGCAATCCGTGCCTGTATTATTTTGCTATGGACAATTAAACATTTGGCTGACATTATAGACGAACTCTAATTATATTATTGTGACTCTATAAAAGAGTATTCGTTAACCGGTTAGTATTTACACCAAAAAAAGTATGTGAAATATGATTCAAAAAAACCGGTAATCCATAGTTCACAAAACTTCCTATTTTGCCACAAAGTTATTAATAAGTGAATTAACGTACAATTTATAATATTAACAACTATTATTGCCCGATGGTTTTATCCTTTTATAATATTACAAGTTAAATAGTGTCTGTCCATAATGTCTTCTTTGCCGTGTTACGCTTGTCTGAAAATTGCTCATTTACGACTAGTAAACTCCGCGCTTTCGGACCGCGCGAGCCTTGCAAATGAAACCTTCTGAACAGACACATGTACGGTTAAACATTTTGACTACTTTATAGACGGACTCTAAATAGGCCGTATTGGTCTTGCAAGTTTAAAGTTTCATCTATCGATACCTTTCATCCGTATATATATTTGCTAAGTTATTAGTAATTAATTTGTTATTTCGTTTAATCAAAGTTGGTGGTATTTGTTCACCTGTTGTTTATTCTAAATGGTGTTCACGAGCTCACCCGCTTAGGCGGGATCGGTTGTTCACCTGTTGTTTATTCTAAATGGTGTTCACGAGCTCACCCGCTTAGGCGG
>CAZBJH010000088.1:0-14904 GCA_964492185.1 uncultured Bacteroidales bacterium
AACGATTCAACAGTTCAACAGTTCAACAAATTGTTTAATCGTTTAATCGTTTAATTGTTTAATCGGTTAATCGTTTAATCGTTTAATCGGTTTATCAGTTCAACGATTCAACAGTTCAACAGTTCAACAAATTGTTTAATCGTTTAATCGTTTAATCGTTTAATCGGTTCATCAGTTCAACGATTCAACAGTTCAACAATTCAACAGTTCAACAATTCAACAGCTACAACTCCTTTCGCACTGCCACCAGGTCGATTTTTGTTTTGCTTACCTTTAATATCTTAAACTCAAAATTATTATATCTGATCCGGGCGTTTATCTTAGGTATACTTTCGTGCAGGTAATAGATCAAACCGGCCAGTGTCTCATATTCGTTTGATTCGGGGAGGTTAAGACCATAATGCTCATTTAAATAATCAATTTCCATTCTTCCCGAAAAGATATACTCGTTTTCGCCGGTACATTTTTCAATCAGATCAATACTGTCATGCTCGTCAATGATCTCACCGATGATCTCTTCAATCAGATCTTCAATAGTAACCATTCCTGCAATACCGCCAAATTCATCAACCACGACAGCAAGATTTTTTTGTTCCTGAATAAATTCGCGTAAGAGTTTATTCGCGGGCATGGTTTCGGGAACAAATGATACGCTGATCAACTGGGATGCAATGTTTTTAGGATTCTTAAAAAGGGATTTTGATGTTGCATATCCCAGGATATTATCAATTGATTCATTATATATTAAAATTTTTGAATATCCTGTTTCAATGAATTTTTGTTTCAGTTCTTCAACACTGCTGTTTTTTTCAAGGGCAACGATCTCGGCTCGTGGCACCAAACAATCACGTAGTTTTACATTTGAAAAGCTGAGTGCATTCTGGAATAATTTCATCTCATTATTTTCGGCTTCTTTTTCATCAGGTTCTTCCTGTGATTCCTTAATTAAGAAATTTAAATCAAGTGCCCCGAATATCCTTGCTTTTTGCTGGTTTGAAGGATCTGTTTTAAATATTCCTTTCAGGAACATGGTGGAAAGCCATGAGATAAATTGGGAGACCGGATAGAACAGGACATAGAAAAAAAAGATGGGAACTGCAAAAAAGGAGAGTGCCCCGTTCGGATTCAGCATTACCACGGCTTTAGGCAAAAATTCTGCTACTACAAGTATAATTAAAGTAGAAAGGATAGTTTGAAGGATAAGCATAGCCGCATCCGAATTGGTAAAATTAAGAATAAAAGGTTCCAGCAGTATAGCCATAAAAATACCGTAAATCACCAGGGCAATATTATTGCCAATAAGCATTGTGGTGATATATTTACCGGGATTAGAGGTAAATGTGGATATGATCCCTGATCCGAAAGTGCCATGTTTCTTATCAAGCTCGATACGAAGTTTATTTGATGAAAAAAAAGCAATTTCCATTCCTGAAAAAAATGCACTCAGTAACAGGGTAATAATAATGATAAGTATAAGATTCATCTTTAGTTAATTAGTGTCTGTCCATAATGTCCGATATCTGCGTTGCTGCTCGCATTTTAAATCCTCGAATACTTTAGTATACTGCGGTTTAAAATGCTCACGCGCCTTGATCTCGAACATTCTGAACAAACACTGTGAGTTTATAGACACACTCTAATTAGTGTCTGTCCATAAAGTCCCATTTGCAGCGTTACGCTTGTCCGAAAATTGCTCATTTACGACTGGTAAACTCCGCGTTTCCGGACCGCGCGAGCCTTGCAAATGGAACCTTCTGAACAGACATATGACCGGCTAACATTTTGCTTATTTATAGACAGACTCTAATTCTTCTTCTTTTCAGATGCAACTCTGACTTTTTTGCGGAGGAAAAACATTATCAGCGCTACAGCACTCAGAATGAAAAACATATATCCCTCATTAAAGCCTGCTAAAAAAGATCTGTATATTGCAAACAATAAACATATCACGGCAAGGGTCAGCCACATAAATTCTATTGCCTTACTGATTTTCCTGTTCATCTACAGTTACTGTTCCTTTTGAACCGATCAGTTTCCATTTTGAAAGGTCCTGATTAGCTTCAAATCCGTTTTCCCCATAATATATTCCATCTTCATTCACGATTTTTGAGAATTTGTCGGAATAGATCTTTTTGCTTTCTTCATCCCAGTATAGTTCTTCGGTGTCCAGCCGTTTATTTTTTTCAAAATTTTTGGCTACGACATTATTTTGTGCTTTCCACAATTTTTTTTCAATGTAATAGATTGCATAATTTGCTGTGATTGTTGATTCGAGCTGGTTTTGATCATCATAGAAAAAGACTTTTATACCTTTTGGAAATTCATAATTTGGCTCACTTGCTTCCGGATACCTGTAAAGCTCGGGCGTTATAAATTTCAGTTTTACTTTTCCCGAATCAGAATAAGTAACTTCAACATTTTTACCTGATTGGTCTGCCAGTTCTTTGTCATCACTTATAGCATGAATTTTCTCAATATCATTTTCGCATGATACGAAAGTGATCAGTGCCGATAAGATTAATGCCTGCAAAAATGTTGTCTTGCAACTTTTATAAATAACAGAGTGCAGATTATATGGATACTTATTAATCATTAAAACGCGCGAGAGTTTTTTCATTTATCCAGCAACCTACCGTATATGTGTTCCCCGGGTATACATCCTGGAAAAAAGCTTCTTCTTTATTAGGGAAATAGTTCGAATAAGTTAAGATAAGCTTATTTGCCTTTGCTTCAATACTCGGGTCTGCCTGACGCGCTTTGTCAAACTTGTCAACAGCCGCCCAAAATACCGCATTTGGTAATGATAAGCTGTTGCAGTCGCTTTTACTGTCAGCATATAATTGTCCGATAAGTAAATAGGGCTCACCCCAGTCCGGATTTAATTTTATTGACTGCAGGGCGTATGAACGTGCCTCTGATTTCCTGCCACGTTCACGGTAGCATGCAGCCATCCCGTAGTACCATTCAGCTTTTTTCGTGCTGTCGGTTTCAAGTTGCAGCGCCTGTGTATAATAATCCGCTGCTTCAGAAAACAAACCATTATTGAATGCCATTGATGCAATGTTCACTGCCGATTGTGCCGATGGTTCCATAGTGTGCAATTTTTTGGAAGCATCAAAGAACAGTTCTGAATCTGAACAGTCCCTTTTTTGCAGTAAAGAGGTCAGCATTCTCAAAAATCCTGCATTTTCAGGTTTATCTTTTAGTTCGACTGAAAAATAACGCTCCAGGGTTGAACATTGTGCAGGACCTTCGTTAATAAAATTGTTATCGATCGAGGTCATCAGGCTTTTTAGCCGGGCATTTTTCGGGCGGATCTTCATTTTGTTCTGGATGATGTTAAAAGCTGTAATATAATCTTCAATCACCCTGTTTTCATCAATTTCTTCATTCTGATAAAGTGTTATGGAAGCAGAGACAAAAGTTGCAAGCACCGGGTTTGATGAATTATTCCCGCCTGCCTCGATTGACTCTTCAAGGTAATCATAAGCCTGCTTAATATATTGAATATCTTCGTTCCTTCGATATCTGAGCAGGTCCACACCCTGCCGTCCCCTTACATTGGCAATTTCATTATAATACTTAAGCCTGCGGTCATATATCAGCATCAGTGTATCTGTCAGATCTGATCCGCGTTTTGTATTATCTGTTTCATCGATAAAATATCTGTAAATTTTTACTCCGTCAATATAAATGTTTTTACTGGATCGGGGACACTCGTCAAAAACGATCTTCCAGAACGGGTAGGCAGACACATAATCATCCTGCCTTGCATATTCCCTGTATAACGAAAGATTTTTTATGCAGCGGATACTGTCTTCACCATGCCCGTACTTTGAACCGTCTTCAACTCCTTTTTGTCCCAAAAGTGAAGAAATGAAAAAACAAGTAAGAATGATCAGGTAAATCTTTTTTGATAAATGCTTCATCATGTAATTATTTTAATCATATTTTGACTGTATGAACCAGAAATCATATATTGTAATCCCCACTGAAAAAATGTGGTATGTTTCTTTCAATGCATTAATATTTTCAGAACCGCGTTGTCCAAGTTCATAAGTAATATTAAAACTTGTCTTTGTAAGCATGTTGTTAGTGTTCTTCCACGGTAAACCAAGTCCAAAACTTATGCCAATGTCGCTGATTTCATTATCATCTGTTTTTATATAAGAATTGGAATAATGACCTCCGATTCTGTAGTTGATCAATTGCCAGTAGTTTGCGCGGGCACGTTGAGAAACAGAAACCTGTTTATATTCTATGCCGAAATGAAATGAATGGTAGGGATTAAGCCGGTCATTACTTCCGAAAACCAAACCTTTGGTCCAGTCCTGAGATATATAGTCTGCAGCAATAAGTAACTGGTCATTGTAAGTATAAGCTAATCCAAGCCCGAGTTTTAATGGTATTTTCAAAATCCCGTCCCGGTTTTGTTCAAAACTCAGAGTGTCTTCGGTGTATTGTGTTATTCTTAAAATAGATGCATCATTCCGGCTTGAAAGGCTGGTTTCATTATCAACCGCCAGCCCAAGGGTCAGGTGATGCTTTTTCCACAGATCTCCGTAGACCTGTATTCCGCCCTGAAAGAAAAAATCACCTGCTACCAGCTTGTCTTCAAACCATGTTACAGCAGAATAGGTTGATTCAATACCGGCAGATCTTGACTGATTAAGAGATCCAAACAAGTATCCTGCATTCAAACCTATGGAAATATGATTGAACAGTTCAAAACTACTTCCTATATAAAATTCATTTATTCCTCCTTCGCCTTTATATATCAGGCTGACATCATCGGATGAGCCGGCCAGCGTACCTTCCTGGATAAGATTATAACCAATACGGCTGTATGGAACAATACCTATGCTCGACTTCCACCATTTCGTAACAGGAAAGCCAATAGCCAGATGGTCAATATTATAATTCCGGGTGGATGCATTACCTGCTGAAGTGATAAGGTTATTGATCTGGCCCTGAAGACCTACATCAAAAATAAATGATAAGGTATCCTGCGCGGAATAGGAGGCAGGATTCAGGTAATTGATCTGGTTGGAGGACCTTAAGGGTATGGATACACGTCCTAATGCACGGTTGTGGGCAAAACCTTCCTGTTTCAGGTCGCCGATACCAAATCGTGAATAGGGCGAATTTACATAGTTCTGGCAATAAAGACCACCCTGACCAAAAACAATTATAATCAAAAAAATCAGTCCTTTTTCATGTAGTTTTGACATTGTATTCCAATATAGTGTTTAAACCGATACTTATTAAGTTTGGCACCACAAAGATGGTGTTTTTTAGTTTTTTATCAAAGAATTCAGCATCACCACCTGTAATTATGGCTTTCAGGTCTGTATAAACCTTTTTCAATGCGTTTATATGGCCTTCAATTTCCATTAGTATACCCCCTGTAACCCCTGCAACGATAGCTGAGATTGTATCCTCACCGATGAGAGGATAATGTTCTGTTTTTTCCGCGAGTGGAAGTTTGCCGGTGTATGTGTGCAGGGCTTTGAATCTCATGCTTAATCCGGGTGTAATATTGCCTCCCCTGTATACTGAATCGCGGGTTATCAGATCGTATGTAATTGCAGTGCCGGCATCTATCACCAGAACATTTGTTGACGGGAACAATGCATTTGCCCCTGTAACCCCGGCAATTCTGTCGTTTCCAAGTGTTTCTTTTGTTTTATACATGCTCTTAACAGGCAGGGGGGTATTATGATCCATCCGGATAACAATGGGAAAGCATTTATTCAAAAGGCGGGTGATCCCCCGATCATCTCCGGTCACGGAGGAGATGATGGCTTTACCTGTCATGTCATATTTTTTTAAAAATTCTTTTATTTCATTTTCCGGCTGATCATATATAACTCTGCTGCTGATCATTTTAGTATTGTCAAATACAGCTGTTTTTGTCCTTGAATTTCCAATGTCAATAATCAGATTCACCGATGGTAATAAAATTTAAGGATACCTGCACTAATATGTTGCAAAAGTAGGGAATAACTACATGCGGAACAAACCCTTGTAGTATATCATATTGAATTTTAACGAAATTTAACCATTTCCTCCAGGAGGTCAAGTGCTTTACGAACCGAATCAATATGTTTTACAGTAAGGGTGAGCCTGTTTTTTGCCTCTTTCATTCTGTAACGTCTGGGTTGTATTTGTACAAAACGAAGTATATTTCCGAAAGCCGGGGATGTATAAAAGATTGATTCCTTATCGGAGATAAAGTATCCGATGAATAATTTGTTTTTAAGGATGATCTTTTCAAAACCTAGTCTGACAGCTTCCCATCGTAGTTTCACAATAAGCAATAATTCTCTTGTAGGATCGGGGAGTGGCCCGAAGCGGTCGATAAGCCTGTTCTCGAAGTCATTAAGCTGTTCCTGTCCGGTAATATTATCCAGCTCGCGATACAATCGTATCCTTTCCGAAATATTACTGACATATTTATCGGGAAACATCAGTGACAGATCAGTATCTATCTGGCAGTCCTGAAGAAATTCGTGGTCTTTTTCAGTAGTTTCTTTCGTACCTCCACGCTTATATTGTTCTTTGAATTCTGTTTCCCTGAGTTCCCTGATAGCCTCATCCAGTATCCGGTTGTATGTTTCATAACCGATATCTGCTATAAATCCGCTTTGCTCACTTCCAAGCAGGTTGCCTGCCCCCCTGATATCAAGATCCTGAAGGGCAATATTAAATCCACTTCCAAGTTCGGCCATCTCTTCAATGGCTTTTAATCGTCTTCTTGCTTCAGGGGTAACTATTGTAAGCGGGGGTGCCAGCATAAAACAGAATGCCTTCCGGTTGGCACGGCCGACTCTTCCTCTTAGCTGGTGCAGATCACTTAGGCCGAAATGATGAGCATTGTTGATGAAAATAGTATTTGCATTGGGGATATCTACGCCCGACTCTATGATTGCTGTGGCTACCAATACATCATAATCGCCCCGTATGAAGCCGAGCATGATCTTTTCCAGCTTCGGACCTTCCATCTGTCCATGTGCAACTGCAACAGAAGCCCCGGGGAATAAACCTTTAATAAGCGTTTCTATTTCATATATATTTTGTATGCGGTTATTGATAAAAAATACCTGTCCGCCACGTGATAATTCGTATTCAATACCCTCATGTATAATATTTTCATTGAAAGAATGAAGCTCTGTTATGATAGGATGACGGTTGGATGGCGGTGTGTTTATGATCGACAGATCGCGGGCACCCATAAGTGAAAACTGCAGTGTGCGGGGTATAGGGGTTGCTGTAAGTGTAAGGGTATCTACGTTCAGTTTAAGTTTCTTTAGTTTTTCTTTAACACTTACCCCGAATTTCTGCTCTTCATCAATGATCAGGAGCCCCAGATCCTTAAAAACCACATCTTTTCCTATAAGACGGTGGGTTCCGATAATAATATCAAGCTTACCTTCTTTAAGCTTCTGAATGGTTTCTTTTTGTTTTTTTGCCGGCTTCAATCTGCTGATATAATCAACTGAACAGGGAAAGTCCATTAACCTTTCACTGAAGGTGTTGAAATGTTGCAGGGCAAGAATAGTTGTCGGCACAAGCACGGCAACCTGTTTATTATCGGCAACGGCCTTAAATGCTGCCCGTATTGCAACTTCGGTTTTACCGAAACCTACATCTCCGCATACAAGCCTGTCCATAGGGGTATCCGATTCCATATCCGTTTTTACCTTTTTTGTGGCTGTATTCTGATCCGGGGTATCCTCAAATATGAACGATGCTTCCAGCTCATTTTGCAGGTATGTATCCTGTGAGAATTGGAATCCTTTTTGTGATTTCCGCCTGGCATACAATGTGATCAGGTCTTTGGCAATATCTTTTACTTTTTTCTTTGTATTTAGTTTGAGTTTTTGCCAGGCTCCCGAACCCAGTTTGTGAATTTTCGGGGGCGACTCATCTTTACTTTTGTATTTTGAAATCCGGTGAAGGGAATGAATACTTACATGAACAATATCGTTGTCTTTATATACCAGCCGGATGACTTCCTGTTCTTTATCGTCTTCATGTACCTTGACCAACCCGCCGAACTGTCCAATGCCATGGTCAATGTGTACCACGTAATCACCGGGCTGGAGACTTTTTAATTCTTTAAGGTTAATAGCCGCTTTACTTGAAAAATAGGAGCTGATCCTGTATTTGTGATAACGTTCGAATATCTGATGATCCGTGTAGCAACACAGGCGCAGGTCATGGTCAATAAATCCCTCATGCAGGGTAGGAAGAACATCGGTGAACTGAATGTGCTCGTCAGTATCGTGAAAGATCGATCGTAAACGATCGATCTGCGATTGACTGTCGGACAGGATAGATATACTATATCCCTTGTCTATCAACTCATTCAGGTTACGGTTCAACAAAGAAAAATTCTTATTGAAAGCAGGTTGTACTGAAGTATTGAATTGCACCTGGTTATCACAATTTGTACCTGTTCCGCTGATAAATTCTAGCACGGTACTTTTTTCAAGTTCATCTTTCAGCTGGTTGCCGGTTATGAATAAGGTATTCTTATCAACTTCCATTTCATCTCCTTCACCGTTCTTCGGAATTACTTCTTTATATAAGCTGTTGATCCTGTCAATGGTATAGGAAGAGTCTAACATCCAGAATACCTCACTCTCGGAGTAGCGCCATGCCGGTTCGCGGATATCTTTACCTGACAAATGCTGAATATTTGGAATAATTGCTATATTATCAAAAGATGCTTTTGATAGCTGGCTGTCTGCTTCAAATGATCTGATCGATTCCACCTCATCACCAAAAAAATCGATCCGGTAAGGAAAATCATCGGCATAGGAAAAAATATCCACGATACCCCCGCGAACGGAATATTGCCCCGGCTCATATACAAAATCAACCTGCTCAAAATGGTATTCGTCAAGCACCTCCCGTATAAAGTCAATGGATATCTGTTCACCCTTATTCAACTCAAGTGTTTGTTTTTGCAGCTTATGCCTGGTTACTACCTTCTCAAAAAGCCCTTCAGGATATGTAACTATACTTAAATGATCTTTTTTACTGCCACGGAAATCGGAAATCTTTTTCAGCGCGTTTGTCCTTAATATTACATTACCGTTATCAATCTGATTATATTGAACAGACCGTTTATAGGAGGAAGGAAGGAAAACGACATCATCCTTTCCTCCAAGGTTGACCATATCATTATAAAAGTAAGCGGCTTCTTCTCTCCCGGTGTGAATAAAAAAATGCACACCGTCTGTTTTGTTCACTGTTACTGATGAGATTATTGCCTTTGATGAACCTGACAACCCGGATATACCGGTCACTCCCGATGATCGTTTTTCAACGATCCCGGTCAGTTTCTCCAGTAAAGGATGATTCGCGTATTCCTGTAGTAATATATTTGTTTTCAAGACTATGCAGTAACTAAAAAAGGTAGCTGAAGGTATTCAGCTACCTGTAAAAAATGCAAATTAACACATTATTTTTCCAACTTCGGATACTTTTTCTTAAAGAATTTTTTAATTAGTGTCTGTCCATAATGTCCGATATCCGCGTTGCTGCTCAACCGAACGAAATAATACACTTATTTTCGTGTAATCTTTTATTCAATATCTTACATAGGTTATATTCATATTTATGGATTTTTATCATTTAAAACTCAAAACGGAACCGGGAATTTAATAGTAAATTTACAGTTATTGTTCATCTTAACATTAATATATGATCGTATATAAATTCGGTGGTGCATCGGTGAAAGACAGCCAATCGGTAAAGAATCTTTTTCTGATCGTGAAAAAAAAACTTCATAAAAGGCCCGTCATTGTTGTATCGGCTATGGGCAAAACCACAAATGCCATGGAAATGCTGGTCGGGTTGTATTACAAAAAGAACAACAGGTGGAGGGAGGCCTTTGACAGGATAAGAGAATTCCATTATAATATTATTAATGATTTGTTTACAAGTGATGACAGGCAGTTTTTTACTGGTATCAATAATCTCTTTGATAAACTCGGGGAGCGGCTTCAGCAGGACCCTTCCTTAAACTATAATTTTGAATATGATCAGATTGTTTCTTATGGAGAACTGTTTTCCACATTTATTGTCAACGGTTATCTCAATAAAATGGGGATACCTTCAAAATGGACGGATATAAGAAAATGCCTGAAGACCGACAATAATTACCGTGAGGCCAGGGTAAACTTTGAACTTTCGGCAGAACCAGTCAGGGAAGCATTTGTTTTTCGTGACACCCCTGCCTTTGTAACCCAGGGATTTATTGGTTCAACGGAAAACAATTTAACAACAACCCTGGGACGGGAAGGTTCCGATTATACGGCTGCCGTGATAGCCTACCTGTTAAATATTTTTGATGTAACTATTTGGAAAGATGTTCCGGGTGTATTAAATGCCGATCCCAAATGGTTTGATCAAACCGTTAAGCTTGAAAAAATATCTTATCTTGATGCTATTGAACTGGCCTATTACGGTACGGGTGTTATTCATCCGAAGACAATACAGCCTTTACAGCAAAAAGGAATTAAGCTTGTCATACGGTCTTTTATGGAAGTAGATGAGCCGGGCACGGTGATCGGTGACAGTTCATATAACAGGCTGACCCCTTCGTTTATTTTTAAAATGGACCAGGTGTTGATGCAGATCTTTCCGCGCGACCTGTCGTTCATTGCTGAGGATAACCTTGAAAAGATCTTTGGTTGTTTTGCACGCTTCGCACTGAGGATCAATTTGATGCAAAACTCGGCAGTAAGCTTTAATGTTTGTGTCAATAACGACCAGTCGCGAATTCCGGAGATCATCGACTGTCTGAACAAACAGTTCGATGTTTCATACCAGAACGGCCTGGAGCTGGTTACTATCCGTTATTATGACAATGATACGATTGAGAGGGTGCTGGTAAACAAAGACCTCATTCTGGAACAGCGTAGCAAGCAGACAATTCAGATGGTGGTAAAGGATGTTGGGGAGGCGGAATGAAGGGTGAAGGATGAACGGAGAAGGGTAAACAATGAAAAAGGTCACCGGTAACAGGTTGTCATTTTTTTTCGTATCTTAAAGCAGTAAATAAGACAGGTGTGATTATGGAAAAATATGAAAAAATACTGGTCTTTGAGAATGAATTCGAAGCCCGTTTGCTTGAATCGGTATTGAAGGACAGGAATATCCCGGCGGTGATCAGGTCATATCATGATTCAGCATATAACGGTATATTCCAGAAATCCGGAGGCTGGGGGCATCTTGAAGCTCCCGTGGAGCGTAAGGAGGAAATACTATCGCTTTTTGAGGAGTTGAGAGATTCACAAAAATCCGGATAAGACATCTCTGTCGGGTTTGGCAATAATCATGAAGAGGATTTTTAATTAGAATATTGTTTTATCAATATTTTATAAAATAATGCCCTTCAAGGGCCAAATGTTTCAAACCGCTCCCCAAGCGGTTCGATTTACTTTGTTACTCCCCTAACGGGTCGTGAGATCGCCTTCGGCTAAGTTGCTACAGCAAAAAGAAAGTAAACAAAGAAATGCCGCCGCTGACAGGATTTTCCTAAAAAATCAAGGTGCTCACCTAAAAATCGAGAACTCCTAACGTCGGACAGCTCGATTTTTTTAACGGTGATCACCTTGATTTTTCTTAACGGAAAATCCTGAAGGCGGGGTCCCGTCCTGTTGTTGGTTGATCTGGAAAGGATGCTATCATAAGGAACTTACATTTACTTATAATAAGCTGTCCTATGGCACACAGCTCATCCGGATTACAAATCCGGATGTTTTTTACTCTACACCAAGCAAATGTAGCCGTTGTTGCGCAAAACCCATTTCCTTAAAAAACCAGCATAAAGTTTTGCAGTAGCGGGGCCCGTATCAGAAAAATCGTGTAGATTTCAAGGAAGGTTTTCGTCGCGGGGGCCCTGGAAGAACCCTGTCCGGGCGACGACGAAGGAGGAGTGAGTTTGGGTTTCGCGGGGAGAAAACTTTCCGTAGCAAATCAAGCGATTTTTATGGAACGGTGATCTTTATGCCTGCATTACAAGCATAATAATTAGTGTCTGTCTATAAAGTAAGCAAAATGTTAGCCTGTCATGTGTCTGTTCAGAAGGTTCCATTTGCAAGGCTCGCGCGGTCCGGAAACGCGGAGTTTACCAGTCGTAAATGAGCAATTTTCGGACAAGCGTAACGCGGCAAATGGGACTTTATGGACAGACACTAATTATAGTTCAATATTATAGTTCTTCAATACATAAGGCATCATTCAGTGCAATTATTGCCTTCCTGTAATCCTTCCTGTTGATAACAAATTGCATATTAACCTGGCGCGTGGATTGGGAAAATGATTCAATATTGATTTTCTTGTCAGACAGAGCTTTGGCAGCACTGGCCAGAATCCCGGGTTTGGCAATGTTCGTGCCTAGTGCACATACCATTGCCACTTTTTTGATCTCTACTATTTGGTAATTATTTTTTAATTCCTTGATTAGTGAATTCTTTTTATCACTTTCCCATATGACCTGGGTAATGCTGTTGGCATTTGTTGCTTTAAGAATATAGCTAACCTTATATTTTTGAAATATCTGCATGATACTAAGGTCAAATCCCACTTCCCCCACCATCGAAGGATCGTGGATCTCAATTGCAACAAGCTGATCAGAGCCGGAAATGATCTCTACTTTTGATTTTTCACCCCTGTAATTTTTAGTAATAAGGGTACCGGGGTGATCAGGTTCAAATGTATTTTTTATCCTGATATTGATGCCGGCAACTTCAAGCGGTTTGGAAGCCTTTGGATGAATGGCTTCCATGCCCAGGTCAGCCAGCTGGTCGGCAACATTATAATTGGTAAATCCTACAGGTATGGATTTTTCCACACCAACAATATTCGGATCGGCAGAAGATAAATGAAATTCTTTATGTATGACAGCTTCACCTGCATTCACCTCAACGGCAATTTTACTGAAGGTTACTTCAGTATAGCCACGGTCGAACTCCCGCATGATGCCTTCTGTTCCTTTTGTATATCCTGTGGCGACCGGTAATGTCCGTGAAATATTAAGATTTAAAAATGCTTTATGGATCCTTTCATCAATCGTTAAATATTCAGAATCATTAAATCCGCACAGGTCAATAAAGGTGGCATTTACACCGTTGTTTTGAAGTATATTCACCGAGTTGAAGGCTGAATGTGCCTCACCTATGGATGAGAGTATCTCACGGGCTGCAAGCAGTATATTCTGTTTATTTACATACCCTGTGGATAAAACATCATTCAGGTTGTTCAGGTAAGTTCGTGCCTGATTTACCCTCCGGGTAATGAATTCATCCGCTTTTTTGAGATCGAGTTGAATATCGATAAACTGCCTGTTGATCAGTAACAATTTGTCAAGAAGTTCATCCATACTTTTACCGTAATCCTCGTTATTCAGAAATTTTTCATAAATACCGGGTTCGCCTGTTTTTTTGTGTTCAAGCAGCCAATTGGTCACATTGCTGTAGGCAGAGACCACGAGTATCCGGTTGTACATGGTTTCTTCCTTACGACCTCTGAGGATTATGTTATGCAACACATCCTGAAATTGTGACATTGATGTTCCGCCGATTTTTTCAACTTTTATCATGGGCATAGTTCTGTGTATTCTTTAACGGTCGTAAAAGTAATTATTTTATTTTTTTTTAAGCATCGGTTTGTATTCAAAGCTTTTCTTGTTTATCCGATAACATTTCCGGTTCAATGCCGTAAAACAATGTATACGGGAAAAAGTTAAATATATGCAGATCAATAGTATATTAATATCAATAACCATGAAAGCACAAACGAAAGGACTTTTTGCAGTAATATTAATTCTGTTGCTGACAGGTTGTATGCAGAATGTTTATGTACCTGTTATGCGGCCCGCGGATATAACCATACCCGGACATATAAAGACTATTGCACTTATTGACCGGACCGAAGCAGAAAATAAAGCCATTAATATTATCGAAGGTGTACTTACAGGCGAGGGAGTAGGGCTTGACAGTGAGGGTGCGAAAAATGCACTGGCCGGTATACACGAGATCCTGGACGGATCACCCCGGTACACGACAGTGATTACCAACAGGAAATATAAAGGTGGTAAGTTTGGAAATAATTTTCCCCCGCCATTATCCTGGTCCGATATTGATGAGATCTGTGATCATTTTCAGTCCGATGCAGTATTATCGGTTGAGAACTTTGATTCTGATTTTATTGTAACACACGCAACAGAGCAGCGTGAACAAAAAGATAAGGAAGGTAATGTGCGGAAAGTGAGAGTATTTAAAGCTCATGGTGTAGCCAGGGTTAATATAGGTTTCCGGCTTTATGATCCGGCAAACAGGGCCATTGCCGATCAGTCGCGTTTTACCCAAAATGGTGCATGGGATGCCGAAGGCAGGAATGCAAGGGATGCAATAGGTCATCTTATCGCCAGAAAAGATGCCGTATTGAATGTGAGTTATGATGCAGGCAGGGATTATGGCCAGCGAATAGCCCCGTCATGGTACAGGGTGACACGTGAATTTTACAAGAGACCCAAAAAAAACACTGATTTCGTGACGGGAGTAAGACGTGCACAGGTAAACGACTGGGATGGGGCAGGTGAAGCCTGGAGCAGGGCCATGTCTGACAATAATCCGAAGACAGCTGGCAGGGCAACTTACAATTATGCAATCATACAGGAAATAAAGGGTAATCTGGATAAAGCGAGAGAATATGCCATGCAGGCATATACAGATTACGGGATTAAAAAAGCACGTGATTATGCCCGCAAACTTGAATACCGGATCAGGCAGGAGGAACGTGTGAGGATGCAGATGGAGCAGTAACTGGCCTGTGAATTGTTGAACTGTTGAATCGTTGAATTGATGAACTGTTGAATCGTTGAAT
>CAZBJH010000089.1:0-14831 GCA_964492185.1 uncultured Bacteroidales bacterium
CGCGCGAGCCTTGCAAATGGAACCTTCTGAACAGACTCATTTTCGGTTAAGCATTTTGCCAACTTTATAGACTGACTCTATATAATTACAGAACTGCATAACACCGGAAAAAACAAAAGTGGGATCTGAGGGAATCGAACCCACGACCTCATGCCTGTCAAGCATGCGCTCTGAACCAACTGAGCTAAGACCCCCGATATATAGTTTTTATTAAATAGTGTTTGTCCATAATGTCCGATATCCGCGTTGCTGCTCACATTTTAAATCCTCAAATACTTTAGTATACCGCGGTTTAAAATGTTTACGCGCCTTGATCACGAACATTCTGAACAAACACTACGAGTTTATAGACGGACACTAAATAGTGTTTGTCCATAAAGTCCCATTTGCCGCGTTACGCTTGTCCGAAAATTGCTCATTTACGACCAGTAAACTCCGCGTTTTCGTACCGCGCGAGCCTTGCAAATTGAACTTTCTGAACAGACACTTGACCAGTTATACATTTTACCGACTTAACTTTTCAATGCCCATTTATTATTTCGGTCATGACCAAAAAACAGGATAAAATTCAATTGCAAATATTGCAAAAAATAAAATAAAGAACTTGTTTTTCTTGTTTAAATGTGAACACTGGAATTATTTTAGTAATTTATAAGGTTTATTGTTTATATATTATGTATCGTTACCTTTTCCTTTTAGCCTATTTACTTTTTCCTGTCCTCATAGCTTTGGGAAGCCCTAATGACAGTCTTTACCGGCCTAAGCTCGGACTGGTGCTTAGTGGAGGCGGTGCGAAAGGAGTTGCCCATATAGGTGTATTAAGGGTATTGGAAGATGCAGGTCTCCGGCCCGATTATATCAGTGGTACAAGTATGGGTGCCATTATTGGCGGCTTGTATGCTATTGGTTATTCCGCCGATGAGCTGTCAGAGCTGAACAGCAGCATGAACTGGAATGAACTGTTAACAAATGAGGTTCCGCTTTATAACGTTGTTATGGAAGAAAAATATGATTATCAGCGTTACATGGTTGAATTTCCGTTGATCAGGAATAAGGTGGTCATTCCATCAGGGTTGATCATGGGCCAACAGGTATCACAGTTGTTTTCAAAATTGTCCTGGCCGGTTGCAGGCATTGATGATTTTAATGAATTTCCTGTTCCTTTCGTATGCCTCGGTACTGATCTTATTGGAGGAAAGAGTGTGGAATTTCGTTCGGGCGACCTCCCGACTGCCATGCGTTCTAGCATGGCTATACCCAGCCTTTTCAGTCCGGTTCTGATGGATACATCAAAGTTAATAGTTGACGGCGGGGTATTGCGCAATTTTCCGGTTGATGAGGTGATTGAAATGGGTGCCGACATTGTTATTGGTGTTAACGTGGGTTTTACCGATGAGGTTACTCCTGAAAGTCTCCGGTCAATGCCCGAACTGCTTGCCCGTACAGCCAGCTTTTATGGTGCCTTTGATACTGAAATGCAAAAAGAAAAAGTGGATCTGCTGATCCAGCCCGATCTTTCTGATTATTCAATGACAAGTTTCAATAATACATCAGAAATTGAAGAGATCGGAAGAAATGCTGCACTGGAATTAAAAGATCAGTTACAGTCCATAGCTGATACCCTGAATTTATACGAGGTTAAACAAGATACTGTGAAGTATCGTAAAATGGACTCCATTTTTATCGTTCAGATACTGGTGGAAAACACCAAATATACCAGTCCCGAGTTTGTGCAGCGGAAATCAGGAATTGAGCCCGGCACCCGGGTTACAGCCGGGGATATGGACAGGGCCATTGACAGGGTTTTTGGAACACTGAATTATGATAAGATAAGCTATAAATTTAGTAAAACGGATTATGGTTATCAGCTGATCTTTGATGTACAGGAAAAACCCCAAACTTATCTTAAATCATCTGTTCATTATGATAATTATTACGATGCCGGCCTTATTCTTAATTATACCGGGAAGAATCTGTTTTTTCCGGGAACTAAATTTATAGCCGAAGCCGATATTAGTAAATACCCCCAGTTCAAGCTCTATTTCCACAAATATATGGGGCCCCTGCAGAAGCTGGTGGGCTATTTTGAATCCATAACCCGTTACAATCGGCTGCCTCTTTATAAAGACCGTAATCCTGTAGGATATTATAACCAGACTCATTTTAATATTGCTGCCGGTTCGGTGTTTTCCTCGGATATTAACCAACAAGCCGGATTTTCACTAAATTATGAAATATCAACAGTTCAGCCTAATCATGTACTGAAAGAGATATTTACTGATGTCGGGTTCGATCGTTATGGTTTCGGGGGAGCCGATGTAAGGCTCTATTATAATCGTAACACTCTTAACAGCTTACTGTATCCCACAAAGGGAACACGTATTGATGCATTGTTTAAGCAGAATTTTTATAACAGGGTGATATTAAGAGTAGAAGAAAATGACAGTTCTGATTATGATAATCTGAACCTTGTTCCTGCTCCTTTCTGGAAATTTTATTTTAACGTTGACAGGTATGTCCCCGTCAGCCCCAAAATCATCATAAGCCCCGGATTCAGCCTGGGTTTGTCTTCCCGGGATATTATTTTTACTGATTATTTCTTTATGGGCGGATATCGCTATAACCTTAGAAACAGCCATATTCCTTTTGTGGGATTGTCTCTTAACGAGGGGTTGGTGAATAATTATATTAAATTGAAAATGAGCCTGACTTATGAAGTTTTGCCCAATCTGTACCCTTCACTGATCATTAACTGGGCGGCAACAGGCGATAGTGCAGGAAAACTTTTTGCAGGAGTTGTTGATTATTCATCCGATTATCATTATGTCGGATTTGGGGGCGGTGTAACGGTAAAAACCCTGTTCGGCCCGTTAAGCTTTTTCATGGGCAGCACTGCTCCCGATTATTCATTGAAATGGTATGTGAATCTGGGATTCACTTTTTGAAAGGATTTCTTTGAATTGAGGATAATATTTTCCGGGTTTTCTGTTTTTAATAAATCGTCGTTTAAGAATAAAAGTTGTTCAACCCGTTATTGCAGGCTGGTAAATCGCTTTCCATATCATTCCTGAAATTTTTTTATAATGGACAGAATAATTATAACAACATGTAAATAATAATTATATATTCACCCCCTGAAAAAGTTTGTTGACTACGGTTATAAATGTATACTACCGGCTTTGCCGGGCTAAAGGTTCATGATACCGGGTAATTTTATTTTTAAATAGTTAATTATTTTAAACGGATGAGAAAACGGGATTTATTGAAGGAAACCATCGAACATATTGATATAACTTCCTTTGATGCCACGGCCCAGATAACGGCCATGAAAAAAATGTCATTCACTTCCCGTGATACAGCCGAAGCCGCTGAGATATTGAAAAGGATGACAAGTGATAAAGATTGCTCGGTGATCCTTACCCTTGCCGGTAGTACGGGGGCCGGGGGATGCCTGAAGGTATACGCGGATATGATCAGGTATAATATGGTGGATGCTGTTGTGGCAACGGGTGCCAGTATCATAGATATGGATTTTTTTGAAGCTTTGGGATTTAAGCATTACCGCGGCGTAACGGATATTCCGGATAAACGTTTGCGGGAGTTTTACATAGATCGTATATATGATACCTTTATTGATGAAGATGACCTTCAACTTTGTGATCAGACAATTAAAAAAATTGCCGATGAACTACCTCCGGGTGTGTATTCTTCTCGTGAGTTTATTTATGAATTGGGGAGATATCTGGGCCGGTATGCTGTAAAGAAAGATTCACTTGTGCAACTTGCCTACGAAAATAGTGTTCCGGTTTTTTGTCCGGCTTTTTCCGACAGCAGTGCCGGCTTCGGTTTGGTAAAACATCAGTGGGAACATCCCGATAGGCATGTGGTTATTGACTCGGTGAGGGATTTCAGGGAGCTGACTATGTTAAAGATAGCTGCGGTAACTACCGGGTTGTTTATGGTAGGAGGGGGCGTGCCCAAGAATTTTGTGCAGGATACGGTTGTTTGTGCCGAAATGCTGGGTGAACCTGTACCCATGCATAAGTATGCTGTTCAGATCACTGTGGCTGATCCCCGTGATGGTGCCTGTTCCTCGTCCACTCTCAAGGAAGCTTCATCATGGGGTAAAGTGGATACCCGTTATGAACAAATGGTATATGCCGAGGCCACCAGTGTGATTCCTTTGATAATCAGCTATATATATCACGGCAATACATGGAAAAAGCGTCCTCGTCATTCATGGAATGATCTGTATGCTGATGCAGACAGGAAAAAGCCGGGAGCTATAGCTCAGCGGGATCTCCGTTCACACGGGCATAATTTCATTTAAGGCCATATATACCGGCATTTTTTATTTATCAAACCCGCCTTATCTTTGAATAATTATATTAATGATATTATGAATGAAACGACTGATGCCCCGATCGAATTGCGGCACCTGCAGCTGAAAGATTACCTCGATCTGAAAGAGGCTATGATTAATGCTTATCCGGGGCTTGAGCAGACATACTGGCTCAGGGAGGAAATCAAAACCCTGCTCGATGTATTTCCGGAAGGACAGCTTTGTATTTTAGTTGACAATAAGGTGGTTGCCAGTGCTTTGTCATTGATAGTAGATTATAAAAAGTTTAGCGATAAGCATACTTATAAACAGATTACAGGGAATTACAGTTTTAATACCCACGACCCAAAGGGTGATATTTTATATGGTATTGAGATGTTTGTTCATCCCGGTTATCGTAACATGCGATTGGGACGCAGGTTATATGACGCGCGTAAGGAGCTTTGCGAAAATCTTAATTTACGGGCTATAATTGCCGGGGGACGTATTCCCGGTTATAATGAATATTCAGATTCCATTACGCCCAGGCAGTATATTGAAAAAGTTCGACACAGGGAATTGTTCGATCCGGTGTTGACTTTTCAGTTATCCAATGACTTTCATGTAAAGAAGATATTGAAAGGTTATTTGCCTGAAGATGATCAATCGAAAGAATTTGCCGTACTCATTCAATGGGACAATATCTATTATCAGGAAGAAGATAAGCTGATCAACCTCCCAAAAACAGTCGTGAGGCTGGGTATTGTACAATGGCAGATGCGTCTTTTCCCGTCAACCGATGCCTTGGTCGAGCAGATTGAATATTTTATTGATGCAGTAAGTGATTATCAGTCGGATTTCATTCTTTTCCCGGAATTCTTTAATGCTCCGCTCATGGCACGCTATAATGATCTGGGTGAAGCCAGGGCTATTCGTGAACTTGCTAAATATACTGAGCCCTTACGTAAAAAATTCCTTGAATTTGCCGTTTCCTACAATATAAATATTATTACAGGCAGCATGCCCCTTGTTGAAGATAAGAAGCTTTATAATGTCTCCTTCCTCTGCCGGCGTGATGGCAGCTGGGATTCCTACTACAAGATACAGCCCACCCCGACAGAGGTAAGGGCGTGGGCAATGGCGGGTGGTGATAAGATCAGGACTTTTGACACAGACTGCGGGAAAATAGGTATACTTATATGTTATGATATTGAGTTTCCCGAGCTGGCACGTTTATATGCCAAAGAAGGGATACATATTTTATTTGTTCCTTTTTTAACCGATACCCAAAACGGCTATTTCCGCGTGCGGCGTTGCGCACAGGCACGTGCCATTGAGAATGAATGTTATGTTGCCATTGCCGGTTGCGTGGGCAATCTGCCCCGGGTAAACAATATGGATATCCAGTATGCCCAGTCGGCCATCTTTACACCCTCCGACTTTCCTTTCCCGACCAATGCAGTGAAGGCCGAAGCTACGCCCAACACAGAAATGACACTTATTGCAGATCTCGACATGGGCCTGCTCCTGCAATTGCACGAACAGGGAAGTGTCACCAACCTGAAAGACCGCCGTAATGATCTTTATGAGGTGAGAAGGATAAGGTGAGAGGCAGAAGAAAGATATTAATTCTATGATTGTTTTCGTAACTGATTATATTTGTATTGCGGATTCAGTTGGATGATTTCATCCTTTCATCATGTAGTACATTTAAAAACAATGTAATATGGGGATAAAATTTAAAATTATTTCCGGATTTTTAATGCTTGCTTTAATGTTGCTGGTAGCAGGTTTTGTTTCGATACGCGAATTTACTAATATCGGTCAAAAAGTGCAGGACTTGCTTGATGATAATTACATCAGTATAGATGCTTCACAAACCATGCTTGAAGCGCTCGAGCGTGAGGATAGCGGTATTTTGTTGCTAATTCTTGGAAAATGGAATGAAGGCAGACAATTATTGATGTCATCAGACAGTCTTTTTATGTCGGGATATTCGATTGCTAAGAATAATATAACTATTCCCGGGGAAGATAAATATGTTGAAAAAATATATTCTGGCTACCTGGAATATAAAGGCCAGTGGGAAAGGCCGATCGTCGGGACAGAAAAAGAAGGGGATATAAACTGGTATTATATGCAGCTTCATCAGGATTTTCTTGATGTTAAACATGATGTAAAGGAACTTATGACCATAAATCAAGATACGATGTATGCTACCAGTTCCGAATTGAAGAACAGGTCGAGAAGGGCCCTGATGCCGGGAATTGTTGCAATTATTGCAGCAGTTATTTTTTCACTCCTGTTCGTCTTTTTTATTACTCATTATTTTGTAAAACCGATAATTAATATTTCACATGCAATAGAGGATTTCCAGTCTTTAAATAAACCATATGATATAGAAATTGAGACCAGTGATGAAATTCAAACGCTTTCCGAATCTGTACGTCGATTAACTCAATCAATGTCCATAAAATCATGAGATTACACGTTATCGCACGATATATCGGATTTTTGTTATTGATCAATACGGTTTTTATTGCCATTTCCTGCCTGATAGCATTATTTATGAGGGACAGCGGCTTGTACGCCCTGTTGTATACATTACTGGTAAGCTTTATATTCGGAATTTTTCCGATAATCTACGTGCCTTCTGTACAGGATATCACGAAAGAAGAGGGATTTCTCATTATAATAGGTGGATGGCTGATCACGTGTATGGTCGGATCTTTACCTTAATATATTGTGGGGTGGTGAGTTTACTTTCACAAATGCATGGTTCGAAAGTGTTTCAGGGTACACGACTACGGGATCTACCATTCTTAATGATATTGAATCATTGCCCATGAGCCTGCTTTTCTGGCGCTCGGCCACACACTGGCTGGGTGGTATCGGTGTGGTAATGCTTACCCTTGTAATTTTGCCTAATATCGGACATGCCAGGTTCATCCTGTTGAGAACCGAAATGTCGGATATTGCTGAAAGCAATTTCAGGTTCCAGACAAAACGTGTACTTAAGATACTTGCCATTGTTTACCTGGGACTGACCATTATGGAGATCATTCTATTAAGGATTTTTGGAATGAACCTGTTCGATGCCGTAACCCATTCATTCGCGACCATTGCGACAGGAGGTTTTTCACCAAAGAATACAAGTATCAGTTATTATAATAATCTGGCTGTAGAGATCATTATTATGGTATTTATGGTCTTATCAGGTATTCACTTTGGGTTGTTATTTTCCACTGCTTTACGACATAAAAGAAATATCTTAAACTCCGGGATAGTAAAATATTATATTATTGGTATGGTGGCAGGAGTGCTGATAGTATCAATGACATTGTGGGGAAATGTTTTTAATGATTTCTGGAATAGCTTACGCTATGCGGCTTTCCAGGTTATTTCACTTGGCACAACAACCGGATTTGCCACTATAGAAACAAAATTCTGGCCCGGGGCAGCGCAATTGATACTTATCTTTTTCACCCTTCAATGTGCTTGCGCTGGTTCCACATCGGGCGGGATCAAAGTTGACCGGATAGTGATTTTTTTTAAGTCTGTGGCCTATAATATGAAGAAGATAAGACATCCGAGAGGGGTATTCACATTAAAGTTTGAAGGTCACCAGGTCGATGATGAGATAATCAGGAATACGGTAATTTTTATTGTACTGTACCTGATGATAGTATTTTTCTCTGCCGTATCACTAACAACTTTAGGTGTTGATAACATGACGGCATTTTCTGCTTCTGCTGCTACTATGGGCAATGTCGGACCCGGTTTTGGAGATGTAAGCTCAATGGGTAATTATCACGACCTTCCTCAAGCCGGTAAATGGATACTTTCATTGAACATGTTGCTTGGAAGGCTTGAGATATATGGTTTTCTGTATTTATTCTGGATCCGTAAATAGTGTCTGTCTATAAACTCAGTAAAATATTTCATCGGTCATGTGTCTGTTCATAAAGTTTCATTTGCAAGGATTGCGCAATCCGGAAATGTGGAGTTTACCAGTTGCAAATGAGCAATTTCCGGACAAGCGTAACGCTGTAAATTGGACTTTATGGACAGATACTACTTAGAGTTTGTCCATAAACCCGCGGTGTTTGTTCAGAATGTTCGAGATCAAGCCGCGTGAACCGAACGAAGTGAGCTCTTTAACTCATTTAAAAGTGAGTTTTGGAACACTTTTAAATGAGTTAAAGAACTTATTATAAAAGTGAGCTCTTGAACACCTTTAAAAATTATTAACGTTGTGAAAAACATTTTAAACCGCGGTATACTAAAGTATTCGAGGATTTAAAATGTGAGCAGCAACACAGATATCGGACATTATGGGCAGACACTACTTAGAAGCCTGCGGATTGTATCCTTCTTTAATTTTACCTTTATTATCAAGCCAGTCGGGTAAACCCCACAGCTTTTGGTTACGTCCTTTCTGCTTATCCTTAACAGCAGCAATAGCGCCTTCTTTTTTCTTTATAGAAAGTGAATTTGATATGTAACGCATCAGCTTTTCCTTGTCATGCTGATCCATTTTTTTCGGATCCTCAAGCATTTCGTATATCTCAGCACTTTGCATAAACCTTCTTGCCTTCGTAATTATAGTCTGCACCTGTTCAGGTATACTGTCTTGTTTTTTTCTTCTTTCGCGTTTTGTTGTAGCAGTTGGTTTTGCTGTTTTTTTCGGTTTTGCTGTTGTTTTTACAGCCCGCCTTTTCACATCCTTTTTCTTCTTTGTTTTACCTGCCTGGACATCTGTTTTTTGTGACTTCAAAATATGAATTGTACTATTGATCGCCTCAATATCCTTTTCATATTGCTTCTGTAATTCTTCTTTCCTTTTCTGTAAAAAATCAATCATGTACGTTGAATCCATATCAATATATATTTAATTTCAAATAAAAATTATAATTCCATTATTAATACCTGAAAAAATAAAGTCATAAATATAATAAAAAATCTTAATAAGTTGAATATATTATTAATAACCTGCATGATTCATGTATCAGAACTACCCGCTGCCATAAGTTTGTAACTCCGCCTACGTGAGTTTCCAACTCGTACCCATGTATCATTCCCCTTTACTGGCGCGAGTTTGCAGCTAGTGCCAATGCAATAAAATAATTAAAGTTTAATTTGATTATACAACTGTCCAATATAAATATTATTTTAGCCTGTATTATTCATGCGTCAAGTTTGGGGCAGATGCAAGGCGTCGGAAGTTGAAGCTGTAGTAACCTACCGCGAAGCTTTCGCAAGGAAGCAGATGCCCTGAAATTGGTGCGCTTTGTAAAAATGAATGAAAAATAAATTTCACGGTTCTAATTTGTTATTTTAGTGGTCTTCAACATATTACATAATTCTCATTCATTTTTATGAATAATGCAGGTTACAATTGTTTTAGTAATTTATGAGCACAGTAGATCACTTGCTTCTCTGATATTTTTATCTATTGTGCTCATTATTTGTCTAATAACACAATTTATATCCCATTTCATAGCCTTATAGGGTCGTTTTTAGGGGTAATGGTATCTTTAAGGAAAAAAGCCCCGAATCTATGCCACGAACCAACATATATTATTTACCCGGCAATATATGGAATATTACCAACCGGTGCCATCAGAAAGGACATTTGTTGAAATTCAGAAAAGACAGGATTAATTGGCTACATAGGTTATACGAAGCAAAGAAGTGGTTTAATCTGGCAATACTGAATAATACTGTTAATTCCAATTATATTCATTTATTGATCGCGGATCATAAGCGGAAGGGGTGATTTCAAAAGACATACATCTGATGACAAAACATTTAAAAACAATTATTTACAGTATTATATTGGTTATAGATTTTTTTCGCATTTTCTGCAGGCCCTATACAAAACTAATTTAATTAGATTCCATTTATAAAGTTGTCAGAATATTTAACTAGTCATGTGTCTGTTCAGAAGGTTCCATTTGCAAGGCTCGCGCGGTCTGAAAACGCGGAGTTTACCAGTCGTAAATGATCAATTTTCGGACAAGCGTAACGATGCAAATGGGACTTTATGGACAGACACTAATTAAGTGATGAAAATAATGAGATTTTTTTTTTTAGCAGGAATTACTCGATATAAAAAAACGCTTATTTATCTGTACTAAATAACTTACTTGCAGTTGTAATTTTTCAAAATATTTATTTTAGACAGCTGTGTAATAAAATAAAAAAACATTAAATACTAAACGAGGGCAGATATCTACATTCGCCGGGGCTGATAACTTTTCGACGCTGGTTGTTGTTAAAAAAGGCAGGAATACCCTTTGCATTGCAATGAAATTACTCGGGTATCCTGCCCGGGCCCTCCTAAAAAAGAAAGGAGGTGATGTGACAAAGATAAGAAAATAAAATTCGGGGGACAATGTATCTCCTGCCTGCAATTAGCACGCGAAGAAATTCATTTAGATTACTAAAATTTAGTATTTTATTTATCTTTTAATCTTATAATTATGAAAAAGAAAATTTTTAATGCAATCTTTACCCTGGCCATAGCGGCCATCGTGGCACTCAACGTGCACGTGGTTACCAGCGAACAAACACCGGCATTCCTTAAGTGGGATGTGGTTGGGAAAATTTTGGCGGATGGGACGAGTGGAAGTGGAAGTGGTCTAGCAAATTTATGTTGTCCAATTTGGGATGTTACTATTGAGATTTATTGGTATGGTACAAAAATAATTTGTAGTACTGGAGGAGTATATAAATGCCAAGATTGTACATGCCCTTCGTGAAATCTATTGGTAGGGTACAAAAATAACATGTACAATAGGGGATAATTATAAATGCAATAATTGCAATTGCACTGCCCCTTCGTTAATTAACGTATGTTAACCTTGAGCCAATAAACATTTGGCTCAAGGTTTAAATTAACTATTTAAGGTGCAAATTAGGTATAATATATATTCCCGCAAGTTAACATGCTCATAATTGAATGACACAAAAAATGAGGTAATTGTAATTTAGGGATATAGTAGATTAGAAGATATGAATTAAATTGTTGTAAATGAAAAGTTTTATGTGCAAAAGAGTTGTATTTGCAATCTGTATTGGAATAATATGTGATTGCTGTAATTTTTCAAAAACTGACCAAAATGCTTCGCTAGTGTCTTATAAAAAAATTTATAGCGATAATTCCATCAAGTTTGCTAATGACGATCAGTTTGTTGGTAAAATATTGTCATTTGATTTTTTGAATGACAGTACATTCGCCTTTGCAACAACAAATCCAGCCGGAGTTTTCGTGTTTAATATGTCAGGTGAAAAAATGTATCAAAACACTTCAAAAGGCAGGGGCCCGGGAGAGTTTCTATCGCCATCAATTTTAAGGGTTTATAATGATACATTATTTATATGGTGCTCCAAACAATTGAAATTACACATGTATGACAAAAATCTGTCTTATATTGGTGAAATTTCTTCTCTGGATACGAGAGCGATAAATGACTTTATTATTTATAAAGATATTATCTGTTTTTATCATAGTGGTGGATGGCGTGAAGTTATTTCTGTGTTTAATAGAAATGCCGCGGAATACGTTTATTCGTGTTGTTTAGGGTCCGAGGAGCATAAAGTATTACAAACAAATTCTGTTGCCGGAGGTATGATTTTAATGAATGATTGCTTATATTTTACATATACCGATCGACTTTGTTTGTTTAAGTTAAGTTTGGATAGTTATAATTTAGAAGAGTTCTTAATAATATCAGACAATGAGTTTATTGTTTCAGAATTGAATACAAGTGCTGATGAAATTATTAATACAAAACGCGAAATGTTGATTGATTACTTAATGACAAATAGTTGTGTAAAAGGTTTATATCTATATCATAACAAAATTATTATTAAAGCAGAAATCGGATTTTATAAACAAAAAAAAATAAGTAATACGGTTGATTATTCAAATCGAGGCTTTAAATATTATATAGTAACACCTGATAAACAAATTGAAACAATAAGTATGCGGATAGAACGCGACTTGGATTTAGAGTATTACCCTGTTTATAAAGGACATAATGATAAGTTCTTTTCCATAACAGCACATCTCGAAAATGATTCCTTTTATTATCAATTAAATCAATTGGAGTTTCAATGAAACCGTGATACCACACGATGCAATCGTGCGGCAGTGTTGGGTATGGTCAATTTAATAAGGGATTTAGCCAAACAAGCCGGGGGCCTGGTGAATATCTTAAGTTACTTGACTTTTGCATAAATGAGAAAGACAGTTTAATCTACATAATCAACAAATAAAATCATCTGGTGAATACAACAGCAAAGCGAAAGAAAATTCTTAATATGGTAACAACCCTGGCCATAACGGCCATAGTGGCACTCAACGTGCACGTGGTTACCAACGAACAAACACCGGCATTCCTTAAGTGGGACGTGGTTGGGAAAATTTTGGCGGATGGGACGAGTGGGAGTGGTGTTACCCCTAAATGCGTGAAACTTGGAGATAATTTTCCAGGACAGCAAAGTTTTGAAGATCATTTTTATTGTTCTGCTTCCGGAAAAACCGAAACTACTGTATCATTTAGTGGCTCTGGAGGTGGATGCCAAGAAGTTGTTAAAAAATAAACCAATAATTTTACGGGCAGAGTAGAAATTCTCTGCCCTTTTTAAAAAATAAATTCTTAAGAAAATGTCAATCAGAAATTTAAATTTAATATTTATATGCATTGTAATATTTGCATGCTCATCTCCAAATGAGAAAAAGGAAATAATTGATTTGCGAAAATGCTTAAAAGAAAACACTAAGGTTTATTTAAGTGAAATTGCGAATAATATTGAGTATATAACCTTAGAAAACAACGAACAAAGTTATTTAGGTAAAATAGGTCAATTAAGATTCATAAAAGATCGTATTGTTTTGGTTGACTCTAGAATGAATAGTATTCATATTTTTAATAATAAAGGAAAGCATATTAATAAAATAAGTTCAATAGGAAAAGGGCCGAATGAATATATCAGTATAGGCTGGATTGATGTCTCATTAAAAGATAGTTCTATTTATCTGTTAGATAACGAAACCTCAAATTTGTTAAAATTTGCTTTAAATGGAGAATTTATAAACAGATGGAGAATTGAAGGGAGGCCAACAGCTTTTGATATTTCTAATGATAATATAACGTTTTTATATGTTTTTCCAAATTCTGTAGATAACAATAATTTTAGCATTTCTATATCTGATATAGCTTTAACTAAACACGAAAAAAGAATAAAAACAAGACCTATAACTAAAGAAAAAGCCTTTGTGACATCTGCGACATGGGATTTTTTATTTGCAAAATCTTGCGACACATTAACCTATTGGGAATATAAAAAAGATATAGTATATAAAATAATAGGAACAGACATTTATGAAGCGCACAAAATTATTTATCCAAATCCACTTACTTATGATTCCAAAAGCAAGAATTTAAGTGAATATACAAGAATTTATGAAGTATATGAATCTTGTAATTATTTATTTCTAACTGGCGATTATAAGTCAAATCCTTTTCGAATCGTATATGACAAAAGAACTAAGAAGGCTATAAAATTATCATTAAAAGATATAGATAAATTAAATTATGGTTTTATAAATGACATTGATGGTGGTTATACTTTTTTCCCAGAAGGTGTTACGCCAGATGGACGTGTGTATATGAAAATATCATTATTTGAGTTAAAAGAATATCTGGAAAGTAAAAAAATGAAAAATCAAAAAGTATTAAATTCATCTAAATCAGAAGAATTACAAAAATTAATTAATTCTTCAACCATTGAAGATAACGATTGTATTATGTTAGTTACTCTAAAATAAACAATATGAAAAAAAACATTTTTCCACCAGCTTATGCTTGAAAATATAACTATCAAATAACTAATAACTCAAATTGAAATTATGCACCTGAAATCCTCACCATTAAGAAAGTATAATAAAATAAGGAACAAAGACAAAAGGACATGAATAATACTTAAATAATAAAATGACAGTATGGTGAGGGTTCGCCGAACACAAATAAAAATAAACATTTTTGTGAGGCCCGGCCCCCAATTGTTCCCTCATCATTTAAAATATACCCGTGAGAATTACGGGCCGATGAAAGTCCCGGTTAATGGAATGACTGTCTTGCTGGATACTGTCAATGTATCATTTTTCCATAATGTCATTGCCAGGTATGAGGGCAATACTTTAGAAGTTGATAATGATAAAATATTTATCAATGGAGAAATAACCGACAGTTATACATTCAAGCTGGATTATTATTTCCTCGTGGGCGATAACCGTTATCACTCCATCGATTCCAGGTACTGGGGCTTTGTACCTGAGTTTTTGATAATTGGTAAAATAGGCCAGGTATTGTTCCCGGGCCGTAGAAAATAAAAATCACTCAATTTGGGTAATATTAAATTAAGCAAAAATGAACAAAAACCGGCTGATAATAATACTCGGGACAATCCTGCTCTGTTATATGGGATTGACCAATAAATA
>CAZBJH010000090.1:0-14210 GCA_964492185.1 uncultured Bacteroidales bacterium
AAGGTAATCTCCCCACCCCGACAAAAAATGAAAAGTGCGATTTAACTCTCAAAAAGACCGACAAATTAGAGTGGTTTTATTTTCATCATATCAATTATTTAATTATCTAAATTTCCACCAGTCAAAATAAAACAAGTCTTTTTCTCCCTTAAATACAAAATACACATCATGAACTCCTTTGATGTCGTTGACAGGTGCGGTAAATGTACTCCAAATACCTTCCTCGCGTGTGGTATTTACATCCACCGTTGCAATGACCGGTCCGTTAATTTTATCGGCCCGTATCTCAATTTTGCCTCCGTAAATCGGGGAAACACTCACTTCAACTGATTCAGCACCATCAGAAAAATTAACGCCCCTGACTTTTATGTAATCGCCATGATTTATGTCAGTAACAAATAAACGGTCGGCGATTTTTTTTCCTCTGTCCCAATCGAAATCGCCTTCCCACTCTGTTTCAAATCGGGTCTTGACTCCTTCGCTCCAGACCATTGTTTCGGCTTCAACACGATTGAAAGGATTCAGGGGCTCCACTTGTTCAGGTCCTTCCACCGACCAGTAATGCCGGTTTTTGATGGTACCATCGGAATAGTATACCATTTCATCCATATCTATAGAGCGGCGTTCATAAAATTTTGGTGTGGTTCTTTTCAGCAGGTCATAACTGTGCCCGAAACAATACGACTTTCCCTTGTATTCAATAATACCCGGGTGATTGCCCCTGGTTTTTCCCGATGCATCGACAATCATACCTTTGTATTCCCAGGGCCCTGTCGGGGAGTCGCTCATGGCATATCCAATTCCTTCCGGACAACAAGTGGAGGCGTAGGCCAAATAATAATGACCGTTGCGCTTCCAAACCCAGGGGCCTTCCTGGTAATTTTCAGGGGTTGTAGGCTCCTGAATAATTTCACCCGAATAGGAAATCATATCTTCATTCAGCTTTACATGATAAACTTTTGGGTTTCCCCAGTACATGTATGCCTGCCCGTCATTATCAATCAATATGGTGGGGTCTATGTCGTGATGGCTGTTTTTAACCAAAGGTTTTCCGATAGGATCCTTGAAAGGTCCGTAAGGACTATCGGCTATCAAAACGCCAATGCCAACTCCTCCGGGCATGGGACAATAGAGGTAAAATTTTCCGTTGCGTTCAATGCATTGCACTGCCCAGGCCCCATTGTCATAGGGAACCCAATCGAAATTATCTAATGATGCCACTACGCCGTGTTCGGTCCAGTTTACCATATCGGTTGAAGTATAAAGCAACCAATCGTGCATTTTAAAGCCCATTGCATCATCTTCATCGTGGCTTGTATAAAGAAATACCGTGTCGTTATGCACCATTGGAGCAGGATCCGCGGTATATTTTGTCTGAATGATGGGACGTTGTTGAACTGAGCTTTGAGCACCGGCAAAATAAACCATTGCCAGCACCATCAAAAAAATGGCCGTTAAATAAATTTTTTTCTTCATCTTAATCATTTTTTAATTTGTTAATTCCTTAAATAAATAATCAATTAATTATCGATTTTGATTATGTTATTACTGTCTTTGACACGGACTTTCGTACATTTTAAATTTTATGATTGTAAACACTATTCTATACAATTACATTTCCGTTTTTTATTTTGAGTAATTAATAAGCTTTATTGGATTCCATAAAAGTACTCTCATTTATTCCTGGTTCCCTTATTTTTTATTATCGAGGTTGTTGTTATGTTTCTACCCATTACAATCGTTTGATTGGCATACCCTTCCTCACCAATTATTCGTAATAAATATAAACCAGGATTATATACGTTATATAATAATAACTTGTGTATACCGCTGTTCTGGTATCCATTAGCCAAAACAGCTTCTTTTCCCCCATTAACATTATACAGGCTCATGTTAATAACTGATGGAGACGATAAATGATACTCTATGGTAGCTCTATCTGTAACCGGATTTGGATAAATATTTAAACCATATTTATTATTTATTGAATTGTGAACAGATTCAGCTATAGCTTCTGATCCGTAAACCTCGAACTCATAAAAACTACTCCAATACCACGATGGATTTTCGGTAACTGTAATACGAACATACCTTACATTCTGTGCTGAAAATGCACCTTTTTGTGTATTATCAACAACTGTATTATTCCGTTTATCTATTTGAACTGTCCAGTTTTCATTATCCGGGGAAACTTCAATCATAAATTTATAAGCTTCTGTATGTTCCCAGGTTACCCGGTAATAAGTAAGGTTGTATACAGCACCCAAATCTACTTTCCACCATTGATTATTATTTCCATTTGAGGCACACCAACGTGTGGAATAGTCACCATCGTTACCATGTTCAACCGGGTTTGCATCTTCCTGGGTACTGCATGTTGCAGGTTTATTTAGCGCCAGATTACTTCCGCCACTAACCGTATAGTTTATAGGTGTTCCTTCGGGCATGTTTTCACCTGCACCAGGTAGCTGTGCAATTATCTGACCTTCTTCATAATTACTTCCATATCCAACCGTCATTTTCCCAAAAGTAAAGCCACTTTCCAATATTACTTGCTTGGCTTCCTCTTCGGTTAGCCCTTTTATGTCGGGAACAAATGTACCTTCTATTTCAGTGTACTGCTTACGGGCAATTTCCATTTCATTTATGGCTCCGCTAATTGGGATAACGCGATAATTATACGAATAGTTTTTGTCTGGCCAGATAAGAAACTCATCATGTGGCCATGCACCCCAGCTATTATCACCACCCACACCCATTTGTTTATGGTTAATGTTTAATATGGTATTTTCATCTTTGATCAATTCATAGGGATGATCTTTTCTCGCTAGTTCATAAGGGCTGTATCTTAATGCACTAAATTCAAATTCATCTCCGGCAACCAAAATCCCATTGCCGTCGGCATTCAACAGTTTCATCCAATATGTTCCGGTGTAATTACCGGTTTCCTGTGGTCGTATGTAAGGGAAAAAATTATCGTCAACCTTTTTACTATATACCGCGGTTCGTGCCGATAACATTCTGTCGATATAATTTTCGTGCGGACCTTTTCCGTACCAGGTAAATCGATCGAACTCACCCGGCAGTTTTAATACATTTCCAATAAGAGGAATTTGTGGCAAATTACTACTACCGGGGTAAAAACGTTCAGAAACCTGGATCTCTCCATTGGCAAGTATTCCATATTCCACAATGGCATTCGAAACAGGCATGGTAGGAAGGGAATAAAATGCATATACCCGTATATTGGTCGTATTATCATCAACAACAAATACTGTGTCAAGGGTACGTTCTTTACTGGCATCCTCCCACATTTTGCATCGCGATGGCATATTGTTTCCCCGGTCGTTATCCAGCGGCGCACGCCAAAAATTTAGAACAGGTCCTTGATTTATCAACAGTTCTTCGTTGTAGGTATAACTGTTTATAATTCCGGTATTAAGGTTAATCGTAATGCTAAGATTAGCATTTTCAATAGTAAGCGTGTCATCGGCATAGGTTGTTTGCAGCTCTTCTGTGCCATAATTATCAGTTGACGTAACCGTGGGTGTTGTATATGGCAGGTTGAACTGAGCTGCAGCAACTTCGTGTCCGGCTTGCGACCACAAATTTTCTGTTTTAGTTTTAAAACTAATGTTGAGCCAGTACTTTATTCCTGCCTCTATTTCAGGCGAATCAAAAGGAATACTAACTGTTTTATTTTCTTGTGGAGCAATGTCTAATTGAACATCGGAAAAAGTACCTTTTTGTAAAATGCTTGTGTCGGATAATACTTGCCAGGTGCCTTCAAATTCGTTCACATTGGTAAATAAATTCCAGTTTTTGATGTCTACTTCACCTTCAATCAAATCAACGGCTTTCATTTTTATGTTTTGATACACCTTTTTCACCTCAAATATTTCCGGTTGAAGTGTACGATCAGCGCTTATAATTCCGTTGGCACAGAAGTTACCGTCGTTGGGGTTATCCCCCCAGTCTCCACCATAGGCAAACCCTTCGTCATTTTTCAGGCTTTGGTCAACAAAATCCCAAATGAAACCACCCATCAGATTTGGGTAGGCTTCGAACTCATCCCAGTATTTAAACAGGTTACCCACACTGTTTCCCATGGCATGAGCATATTCGCACAACACCAGCGGCTTAAAATTTCCTGAAGCACCATAATTATGCACACCTTCAACTGAAGGGTACATGTAACTGGTAACATCGGCATAATTGCTGTTGCCTTCGTAATGAACCGGTCTGGATGGGTCTTTAGCATGTATCCAATCGTACATGGCCTGAAAATTAGATCCGCTTCCTGCCTCATTCCCTAAAGACCACATTAGTATACACGGATGGTTTTTATCGCGTTCAACCATACTTTTTGCACGGTCAACACAATTGTCGGTCCATTCAGGCTCACTTGCAGGAATATTATCCCGTACGCCATGCGTTTCGAGGTTTGTTTCGTCAATTACGTATAATCCATATTTATCGCAGAGGTCATACCATAGTGTATTATTCGGGTAATGACTGGTACGTACCGCATTGATGTTAAACTTTTTCATGATTATTATATCCTCTATCATGCTTTCCAGGCTAACTGCACGGCCATCAACAGGGTCGTTTTCATGCCTGTTCACCCCTTTGAAAAGAATAAGCTGTCCGTTTAGCCTTGCCTGACCATTGATAATCTCGAACTCCCGAAAGCCAACTTTACAGCTTTGGTATTCCAATATATTGTCTAACGAATCAGTAAGGGCAATCACCAGTGTATATAAATTAGGATGTTCAGCTGACCATTTCAATGGATTGGAAACCTCTATCGAAGAGTTTATCGTCGCTTGACCATTATTGAATTGAACAGGTATATCCGAAAGAGATGCAAACGATTGTTTATTTGAATCATGAAGTTGAGCTTTTACAACATAACCTTTTGGCTGATTTTCTGAATTTGCGTTTAGCTTAACTGATAAATTAAATTGTGAGTTGGTATAGGTGTCATCTAAATCGGTAGTATAGTGAAGATCACTGATATGAATATCAGGAACCTTATAGAGGTATACATCTCTAAAAATTCCGCTCAGCCGGATGAAATCCTGATCTTCGAGCCAGCTTCCGTCGCTCCACCGGAAAACCTGAACCGCGATGGTGTTTTCACCACTTTGTAAATATTGGCTTATGTCGAATTCGGCTGGGGTGTAGCTATCTTCGCTGTATCCAACATAGTTCCCATTTATCCACAGGTAAAAAGCCGACTCAACGCCCGCAAAATGAATTATATTTTGTTGCGTTTCCCAGCCCTCAGGCAATGTAAACGTTCTTCTATACGATCCTACAGGATTATAAACCGTAGGCGCCTGTGGTGGTGATATATTTTCGTAACCCGCCCATGGATAAATAACATTTGTATAAATAGGATAATCGAATCCCTGAGTTTGCCAGTTACCCGGTACGGTAATTGTATCCCAAGACTGGTCATTAAAACCAACCGAATAAAAATCTGTAGGTCTTAATGAAGGTTTTGTGACCAACTTAAACTTCCAGTTACCATTTAATGTTAAGAAATTTTCTGATTGCTTCCAGTCACTTATTAAAGCTTTTTCTTCGCTATTGTATGGTATCAATGTAGCGTGTGCTTCCATTCGGTTCACCTGAAAAACATCAGGTTGGTTATTCCACTCATTGTTAGGTTGTGCAAAAGAGACAAGGCTGATCGATAATACCAGAAAGAAAAATCCTGTCTTTGCAAAACTAATTCTGCTATTAAAGGGCAGCTGCCTTTTTAGGTTGTGTTTTGTACTTCGATTCATCAGTAAAGTATATTTATTAACAGACTCTATTTATTAAATTATAAATTTTATACTATCCTACTCAATAGGTTTCAAACTTGCCGCAAAACCGCCACGGCGAAGCATTTTAATCTCAACCGTTGAGGGTTTTTCTATTGCTATATATTTTGTTTCAAAATCTTTATCGTGCTTTCCACCATTGCCCATTTGGGCCCATTCCCAATCCAGCAGGGTGTAAGGCCAATTCATTTCGGCAGCCAAGTCGGCAAACTCACATACCACCTTGTAATCCTTTGTACCATGGTTGTTCGACCAATAATTCCATGAAGCAACACCCGGTTTAATCCAATCTGTTTTTGTTATTAAAGAGGGAATGGAAACATTCTGAATAAGTGTAGATTCTACAATATCAGCCAGACTACCTAAGATAATTACCCTCCAGGGCGATTCCCATGGCAAGGTGATTGTTGGCTGTAATTCACCTTCACCTTCCCATGATGCAGGGAACGTAATTTTATATTGTGATTTTTCAACATTATTACTGAGCCTTGAAGCACAATAGCTACGATCAACATCGGCCTCATGAATAAGATACCAGCAATCCGGATTGTTTGTATTGAATAATGCAGGATATCCCCATTCTTGCTGAACGCTATCATTTTCCATATAACTGTACAAGACTTCACTTGAAAGGTCGAACTTTTCCATCCATCTTTTGCCATCAGAAGAAATTTTGTATGATGTAAGTTCATCTTTAACTATAAAGGAGCCTTCCTTATCGGGAAATCCGTGGCGAAAAGCCACACCATCGTTATAAGCCCTGATAATAAGGTTTATTTTAGCTTTATTGGCATTTTCAAACAAAAGTGTTACTTCATTTGCAGAATTGCTACAGTGTGAGCGTTTGCCGTGCAAAGCAGTGTGATTTTCATTTATCGGGAACGGTTTCCAAGTTTTCACCAATTTAAGGTCTTTCGAAAAATCCTGATCACTGAATAACAAACCCAAATTGATTTGAGGAATAGCCACGCAGCCTTTGCCATTATTAACATAAGTTCCCTTTAAATACCAATCACCAACATCATTATTTTGCTGATTGAAAATTGCCACGCTCACTTTCTGATTGGGTGAATTGATTGTCGTTTTTTGTGAAAATAAAATTAAAGAGTTTAATACAAAAAGTACTATAATTAATATACTGCCTTTCATATTTCAATTTTTATTAGTAGTAAAGAGATCCTGGAATTTAATTCTCAGGGGTCTCTTTAGTTTTATACTTATTCTACCTTTATACGGTAATTTAAGCTGTCTTCATATCTCCTGTTGAAAAACTTCACAAAACTTGGCGATCCTTTAAAAAAACTTTGGTTAATAGGTTATTTTTAAAGAATGTCAATTGTTTTATCAATTAAAAATTAACAAATCTATTCTAATTCTCTTTAGAATCAAAAAAATAGTTTCCCTATATGCCCTCCATTTGCCGACAGCATAAAAAATGACATAAATTTCTGTAAATCCACCTTCAACTTCTATAATTTAATATCTTTCTTCTATACTTTCAACCAACTTAGCCTGAATAATTCATAAAAAAGGGATTTTGACCTAAAAATAACTGAAACATCAGTATTTTTAGGGTGTTGAGAACAAAAACCCTTTTGAACAATGATAAATAAATTTTCAATCTAAAATTAATATATTAGTTTCCAACCTGCATGAATAATACAGACTAAAATAGTTGCCACAAAAAATATCTGAAGGGCAGATAAAATAATTTTTATTAATTTAATTATTCCCGAAGTATTTCTATTAAATTTAAAATTAAAATGCCCATAAAAATTGCCTTAATATTATCAGTTGTTTTGCAGTTTATTACAGCCGTTATTGCATTATCACTTATTAAGAGAACAAGAAATAATATCGCGTGGTGGCTCATTTCCGGAGGTTTTCTCTTAATGGCAATCAGAAGAGTATTTGAAATACTTCAGGTTTATGATTCTGACAGTAAAATTGTTAGCGGATTATTAAGCAGCTGGACCGGGGTATTGATATCTGTTATAATGCTGATCAGTTTGATTTTTATCAAGCGGATTTTTGATATACAAAAACAGATAGATCATTTGAGGAAGCAAAATGAAAGCAGGGTTTTATTAGCTATTTTAAAAACAGAAGAAAAGGAACGGCAACATTTCTCCAAGGAGCTGCACGATGGACTTGGCCCGCTCTTATCTGCTGTAAAAATGGCAATATCCACAGTAGTTGGTACTGATAAATCATATAACAGTAAAATAATTTCTAATGCCGATAAATTGATTGATGAGTCCATAGCTACCTTAAAAGAAATATCGAATAAATTAAGCCCGCATGTACTGAAAAACTTCGGGCTTTACAGAGCTGTAAAATCATTTGTCAATAAGTTAAATATTGCCGAAAGCCCATCCATTCATTTTAACTCAAATATTAAGAACACCAGGTTCTCGTTCAACGTTGAACTGGTATTGTATAGAGTTATTTGTGAGCTGATTTCAAATACTTTGTCGCATGCAAACGCCAATAACATTTACATTGATTTAATAAAAGATAACCATTACCTGTCATTAAAATATATAGATGATGGTATTGGTTTTAAGGAAGAGCAGGTAAAAGAAGAATTTACAGGATTAGGATATTGGAATATCCGCTCAAGAATAAAATCATTGAATGGCACTTTTGATTTTTTTACAAAACCGGGTGAAGGTTTAATGGTAGTATCTCATATCAAAATAAACTAAATTGGAAAAACTATCGATACTTTTGGCAGACGACCATAGATTATTCAGGGAAGGGATGAAGCTAATTCTCATTAACCTACCTTACATAAATGAGATTCATGAAGCTGAAAACGGAAGTGATTGTGTTGCCTTTTTTGATAATGGAAATAAAGCCGACATAGTTTTTATGGATATTGAAATGCCCCGGATGAATGGCATTGAGGCCACTGTTAAAATACTGGATAACTCTCCTGATACCAATATTGTAGCCCTGTCAATGTATGCCGACGAAGATTATTACACAAAAATGATTGAAGCCGGCGCTAAAGGATTTATACTAAAAAATTCCGGCATTAAAGAAGTTGAAGAGGCCATTCAGCATGTCATATCCGGGAATAATTACTTTTCGCAGGAAATCCTTACAGGATTTATAAAAAGCATGAGCCGGAAAAATCAAAGCCAAACATCAGGCAATCTTTCGGAAAGAGAGAAGGAAGTATTGTATTTGATATGTAAAGGATACTCAAATAACGAAATAGCGGAAGCTTTGCATATTAGTAAACGTACAGTAGATAAACACCGTGAAAATATACTCTTCAAAACCGATTCAAAGAATACACCAGGCCTGGTAATTTATGCTGTTAAAAATGGCATTATTGAAATCTGACTTACGTCTAAAAGCGTATTAATACGAACAAACACGTAAATTAAATATACGTTTTTAAGCTGTTTTACACCACATTAAACACACTTAATTTTGTTTCATATTTAAATTTAATAAATATGAAGCAACTATTAGTGATTACATCTCTTTTTACAAGCATTTGCATAAATGTACATGCCCAGCTTACAGTAAATTCGGAATTACGCGATCGCTTCGAACTGCGCGATGGATATCGTTCACTTGTCACTGAAGGCTCAACTCCGGCCGGATTGATCTGGCAGCGTACCCGCATATCCTTTATTTACGAAACCGAAAACCTTAAACTAAAACTCACCCCGCAGGATGTAAGACTTTGGGGCAATGAATCTATCAGGAGTTCAACCGGTGTTTTTGGCGATGATGCCTCACTAGAACTTTTTGAAGGATATGCAGAGCTAAAACTTGGAAGCCTGGGATGGGTATCGGTAGGCCGCCAGGTTCTTAAATACGATAACCAGCGCCTCTTAGCTGCACGTAACTGGAATAACAACGGGCTAACATATGATGCTGTTCTTTTCAAAATGCAGGCAGCTAATTGGAATATTCACATGGGAAGCACCTGGAACAATTTGGCTGAAGCATCATCGGACAACCTTTACCCTTCAAACCGTATTAAAAACCTTAATTTTTTATGGATAAACCTTAATTTTAACCATAATCTCTCCTTTTCATTATTACACCTGGCTTCGGGAATAACCGAAACCGATAGTACGAATACCCTCCGCTTCAAACACACTACAGGGTTTTATTCCATCTATAATAACGAAAAAATAAACATTTGGGGAGAAGCCTATTACCAGTATGGAAAAACGAATGCAGATAAGGATGTAAGTGCCTTCTTATTTGCCATGGATGCCGGGTATAAAACCGGGAGTTTTATACCGGGTATCGGTGTCACATATCTTTCAGGCAACAACAAAACCGGCACGGAACAAAGTAAAGAAAAGCTGTTTGACATACTTTATGGTGCCAGGCACAGGTTCTATGGTTACATGGACTATTTCAGGAATTTTTCATCTCACACAAACCAGGGCGGATTAGCAGATATTTACTTCTATCTTGATTACAAATTATCACATTCCATTCGTATCCGCAATACCAGCCACTATTTTCTGCTGGCACAAACCAATCCCTCAACACCCGAAGAAAAAAACCTGGGCTATGAAAACAGCCTTGTGCTTAAATATAAGTTTAACGATTGGGGTACACTGGAACCGGGATACATCTTTTGTTTGCCGGCCGAATCGCTTGAAACTATCCAGGGATCAACCAATGCCGGTTACCAGCAGTTTATATATGTTCAGCTTACCCTTACCCCAACATTGTTTAAACACTAAACCAATAGAGTAATAAAAACTTATAAATAAAAACTATGAAAACTTTAATCAGTTACAGTCTAATCACGATCCTTTTTCTATCAGGATGTGCATCCAACAAAAAGAAAGAGAATACCATCAGTTTATCCGGGGCTTTCGCATTATACCCGCTTGTAGTGAAATGGAGTGAAGAATATAAAAAAGAAAATCCTGAAGTACGTTTTAACATTTCTGGTGGTGGTGCAGGTAAAGGAATGGCCGATGCACTTGCAGGTGCCGTTGATCTGGGCATGTTCTCGAGAGAAATTGCACAGGAAGAAAAAGACAAAGGTGTTTGGTGGGTCGGTTTGACCATAGATGCTGTTGTTCCAACTATCAGTGAAAAAAACCTTTATTTATCCCAATTGAAAAAAAGAGGCCTTACCCGTGATGAATTCGCGACTATTTTTATTGAGCGTAGCATTACTCACTGGGATGAACTTTTCAATACTGATAACAAAAAAGAAATTGTGGTTTATACCCGCTCGGATGCTTGTGGTGCTGCCGGAACCTGGGCAAAATACCTGGGAGGTAAGCAGGAAGATCTGAAAGGTATAGGTATTTACGGCGACCCTGGACTGGCCGAAGCAATGGCTAAAGATCCTGCCGGAATTGCCTTTAATAACACCATTTTTGCTTACGACATAAAAACAGGTAAAAAGCGGCCCGGTGTGGAAGTTATTCCAATAGATATAAACGGTAACGGAATAATTGACCCGGAAGAGGATTTTTATGAATCATTTGATGCAATTCTTGAAGCCATTGCAAATGGAATATATCCATCTCCACCCGCCAGAGAACTCTATTTCGTTTCGAAAGGCAAACCAGAAAAACAGGCAACACTTGATTTTATTAGGTGGACACTTACCACTGGACAAAAATATGTAACGGAGGCGGGTTATGTCCCTATCGGTCAGAATAAGATTGAAGAATATCTGGAAATACTTAAATAGTATATGTCCATAATGTCCGATATCCGCGTTGCTGCTTAACCGAACGAAGTGTATGTTACTAAAAAGAATATTGTTTGATAGAATTACAGGCACATGGATGGTTACCGCATTGGTAATTATCCTTCTGTTGCCTTTATTTATCGGGGTTGGACTGTACCTGAAGGCATCCCCTTTGTTTGAACACCAATCTTTGTTAAATCTCATTACAACAACCGAATGGTTACCCCATGAAGGCAAGTTCGGTTTTTGGCCATTTATTGCCAGTTCCCTGTATGTTACATTGCTGGCTTTTCTTTTTTCTGCCCCGGTATGTTTGTTGGCTGCAATATATCTCACTGAATTTTCATCCAACAGGTTAATAAGAATTATGCACCCGGTAATTGATATACTTGCCGGTTTACCCTCGGTAATATACGGTGTATGGGGAATACTGGTCATAGTTCCTTTTGTTTCAGATTTACTGGTACCGGCAGTAAATACTAAATCATCAGGTTATACAATTATGGCAGGAGGAATTGTTCTGGCCGTGATGTGTATTCCCTATATCCTGAACATGATTATTGAAGTATTCAGAACCGTGCCCGTTGGTTTAAAAGAAGCATCCCTTTCACTTGGGGCTACTTCCTGGGAATCGGTTAAACATGTTGTGGTCAGGAAAAGTTATCCGGGAATAATCTCTGCTTTTGGTTTGGGAATTGCCAAGGCATTTGGAGAAACTATAGCCGTAATGATGGTGGTGGGAAATATGGTGCAGGCTAAATTCAACCCGTTTGAAGCAGGATACCCGCTGCCTGCATTAATCGCAAACAACTATGGCGAAATGCTCTCAATCCCCATGTACGATTCTGCCCTGATGTTTGCAGCGTTGCTATTGCTTGTAATAATCCTGATTATCAACTTGATATTCAGATATTTTATTTATAAAACAAGAGCACGATGAACCAACGAAAAATATTAGAGGAAAAACTGTTTAAGTTTTTATCAGGCTTTGCAGCTTACTCACTAATTGCCATACTGGCTTTTATTATTGTTATTATTTTCCTTAAAGGCTTCAATTCGCTTTCATGGGAAATGATTTTCAAAACCCCAAAAGGCGGATATTATTACGGGGGAGAAGGCGGTGTACTAAATGCTATAATCGGTTCATTGTATATTGCCCTGGGAGCTACTTTCATTGCTATTCTGATAGGGATGCCGGCTGCTTTATATATCAATGTTCACCTGATAAGACAAAAACGCACCCAAAATACTATACGCTATTTTCTGGATGCACTCTGGGGAATACCATCCATTGTCTATGGAGCATTTGGATTTACTCTTATGTTATATCTCGGCATGAATGCTTCACTTTTGGCCGGGATCATTACAGTTGCTTTGCTCATAACCCCAATTGTTGTGCGTACATTCGATGAAGTGCTGAATACCATCCCAATAGGGCTGCATGAAGCAGGCCTGGCTCTTGGGTCGACAAAAGCGGAAACGGGTTTTAAAATATTGTTTAAACAGGGCTTCCCGGGTTTTATTACTTCTGTTCTTCTGGCATTTGGCCGTGGAATTGGCGATGCTGCCTCAGTGCTTTTTACGGCAGGTTATACCGATTTGATCCCTGTAAACCTTGATGAACCTGCTGCCACGCTGCCACTGGCCATTTTCTTCCAACTTGGTTCACCCATCCCTGAAGTCAGGGAAAGAGCTTTTGCCGCGGCTGCCATATTAACAATTATTATTTTAATAATCAGTCTGGGAGCCCGTATAATTTCTAAAAGATATTCCAAATCTAATATTAAATAACTGACAATTATGTATATGCAAAAGAGTGATACAATGATAGAAACAATGGAACAAGCAAACACTGAGGTTAATTCAGATACAAGTATCCTTAAGGTTCATAATCTGAACGTTCATGCAGGTGAACATCATATTATAAAAAATATTAACCTTGAAATTCCCAAAAACAAAATAACTGTTCTTTTGGGGCCTTCCGGTTGTGGAAAAACCACCCTGCTAAAATGCATGAACAAGCTTACTGATTTGTATAAAGAATTAAAAGTGAGCGGTAATATTTATATAGAAGATGATGATATATTAAACACATCAACAAATTTACCTGTCTTGCGACAAAAAATGGGATTGCTTTCACAACGGCCTTTTCCCTTACCGGTATCAATATTTAAAAATGTGGCCTATGGGCTTAAGTTAAAAGGAATACGGGACAAAAAGCTGATTAATTATAGTGTGGAGAAACATCTCCGCGAAACAGGGTTGTGGAATGAAGTAAAAGACCGCCTTCACGACCCTGCAACCAGTCTTTCAATAGGACAGCAACAAAGGCTCTGCCTGGCAAGGGGGCTGGCTGTTAAACCCAGAATTATTCTGGCCGATGAACCCACATCATCCTTAGACCCTACATCAAGCAAAATCATTGAAAATCGGTTCCGCGATTTAAAGAAGCAGTATACCATTATTTTAGTTACACATGTACTCAGACAGGCGGTAAGGCTAGCGGATAACGTTGTGTTTATGTATTACGGCGAAATCATTGAACAGGGCAAACCTGAAGATCTTTTTAATAATCCGGAAACCGAAAAATTAAGAAAATATATGCTGGATGGTAATTAATACACCAAAACCCTGTCCTTTCCTGTACCGGGATTATGAAAAGATCCTCTGCGCCTGTA
>CAZBJH010000091.1:0-14120 GCA_964492185.1 uncultured Bacteroidales bacterium
AGAGCGGTTTATATGACCAATCTGATCAAATGCATGTTGCCTAAAAATCGTAAACCGAAGCGAAATGAAATTGAACAATGCGGTCGTTACCTGGAACAGGAAATTGCAATTATCCGTCCGGAATTTTTAATACCCATGGGGTATCATGCGACGAAATATATATTCAGTCTTTATGGAAATAAGGATAATATACCAACAGAAAGCATTGGAAAACTGTTTTATTTAAAAGGGATAAAAATATATCCAATTCCTCATCCTTCATCTGTGCTTTATAATGCTTCTATGATGCAACCCATGAAACAAATGTTTAATAAAATACACGCCTTTATGAGTGAATGTAAATGGTACCCCGTATGCCCGATGAAACGGTTTTATGAACAGGGTAAACTGGACAAAAAATGGATTGAAACTTATTGCAAAGGCGACTGGGAAAGTTGCGTGCGTTATCAAATGGAAGAAACAGGCCAACCCCATCCGGATAATATGTTGCCTGATGGCAGGCTAGATAATACTTTATGATGCATTCCGGCTTCGGATGCCCTGCTTTATTCTCCGGAAAGGAATCTGTCAATTCCTTCTGAAGCAACTTTTGCATCTGCAATTGCGGTGACTGCATCCAGGTTAATGTTTACAATATCGCCGCCGGCAAAAACTTTCGGAATCGAGGTCATTCCGTTATCATCCACCCTGACTTTTTTTCTTTCCGTAAATTCGAGTTTTTTAAACAGATCTTCAGGAATAAATGAGAAATCCGGGACCTGGCCGATAGCTTCGATGATCATGTCTCCTTCCAGGAACATTTCTTTTTCTTCATCGAAAGAAGGGGCGAACCGCCCCTGGTCGTCAAATACGGATTTTACTTTTTTACACAAAAGACCTTTGATATTCCCGTTATCGTTCAAAACCACTTCTTTAGGCCCCCAGGCAGGATTGAACTGTATCTTTTCTTCCCTGGCTTCATGTATTTCTTCTTTGGTAGCCGGCATCTCATCCCAGTCTTCAAGTGAAACTGTTTTCACAACAGTTTGTTCTTTCGGATACTGAATGTTTTGCAGCCGCGATGCTTCACGGGCTGCATCAAGTGCCACGTTTCCACCCCCGATGACAATGATTTCTTTTCCTGCCTTCTGCTGTTTCCCTATTTTATTCTCTTTTAGGAATTCCAGAGCCAGCTCACATTTTTCATAGTTCTTCACCCGGGTAGAGCGGCTTTTTGTATTCCCGGTTCCTATGAATACCACATCATTCTTTTTTATAAGGTCGTTAAACAAGATGTCTTTACCTACACGGGTATTGAATTTGAAATTAACACCAAGTGATCCGATATAGTTCACATCTTTATCAATACTTTCCAGTGGTAAGCGATAAGTTGGCGGGCCTGTCCTCATCGTGCCCCCGCCTCCTGGCAGGGCATCATATACCGTAACATCATGTCCTTTTAACCGGAGAAAATAGGCAGCCGACAAGCCTCCCGGGCCTGCACCGATCACGGCGACTTTTTTACCTGTAGGTTCACCCGGATGCAATTCCAGTGCTGTTGTAAAATCGATGACAGTATCGGCCACGTATCGTTTCAGCCATCGTATTGAAAGGGCTTCTCCCCTGATGCTTAATGAGCAGGCATCTTCGCAATGAGCCATGCATACTCTTCCGCAGATGGAAGGAATAGGATTGTCCTCATAGATCTTTTTTAATGATTCTTCAGGCTTATCCTCATATATTGCTTTTATATAGTCTGATATTTTCAGGTGGGCAGGGCATGCTTCTTCACACAATTTACATTCCAGGCAGCGGGAAGCTTCTTTTTGTGCTTCTTCTTTGTTATAACCGATCACCTGCTCAATAAAGGAGAGTTTCCTTTTATCAGGCTCGATCATGGGCATCCTTACCCGCTCCGGTTCGAATAAAGCATATTTCAGGTCAGAAACAAAGCCGTCATAGTCTTTTTTACGATGGGACAGACTGGCTTTCAGCACCGAATATTCATCATCAGAAAAATAATTCTCCGGTTCTTTGCTTTCATTTTTAGGAATGAACACGAATGTTTTCGGGTCATAATGAATATGAAAAAAATCGCGGGTTAGTTTTAACGAACCGGTAGGACAGATATCAATGCACAATCCGCAAAAACAGCATCTGCCGTAATCCAGTTGCGGACGTTTGTTGGTATGTCCGGGTTTGGATTCCAGTTCAGCTATTTCAACCATATCGATAGCCTGGTTGGGACAAATATCCGCGCAGTTACCACAACCTGTGCATGTATCCCAGTCGTTCACGTGAAATCCCCTGTACCTTCGCGCGGGTTCTTTCTTTTCAAACGGGTACCGCAATGTCTTTGGCTTTTCAAAGAGGTATTTCACTGCTTTAAAAGGTGCCAGAATGCTATTGCTTATCATTTTACATCCTCCATTATTTATTACCGGTCAATTTCAGGTGCTGTGATATATAAGCTGATCATGATATTTCCTACATCGGCAACACTTTCATTCACCAGTGCTTTTTCCAGTATAGTCAGCCCATGATTATACGAAGGTGTTCTGAAATGTGCCCTGCAGGGCTTATCCCCACCGTCGCTTACCAGGTAAAGTCCCAGTTCTCCTCTTGATGATTCACATCTTACATAAGCTTCGTTATCAGGAATTTTCCATTTGAACGGATTGGGGATTTTATTATATACTTCCCCTTCCGGCATTTTATCCAACAGCTTGAAAATCATATGAACACTTTCGATCATTTCGTCCCGCACGACCCATATCCTTGAGTAAGCATCCCCGTCCGATCTTGTGGGAACTTCCCAGTCAACCTGGTCATAAGCTGCATAGGGTTCAATTTTACGAATGTCCTGTTTCATGCCGGTAGCCCTGAGAACCTGCCCCACAGCACCCATATTTTTTGCCTCTTCAAGGTTTATCTTCCCTGTATTTTTGGAACGCTGCTGAAAGATCCGGTGATTAAAAAAAGTATCGTCATAATCAGGTACTTTGCTGCCAATAGTATGTAAGGTATTGATTATTTTATCTTTAAAACCTTCCGGGAAATCGCGTCTTACCCCGCCGGGCCATATGTATATGTGATAGACCCTGCCGCCGGTAAGTTCCTCAAAAAGATCCATTATCAGATCGCGATGATACATTGCCCAGTTGGCTATGGTATCGAATCCCAGCATGTTGGCATAAGCCCATAAACCCAATAAATGAGAACCAACCCTGGCCAGTTCCAGATGAATGCTTCTTATAAATTGCGCTCTTGGGGGGACTTCTATATCTGCTAATTTTTCAACAGCCATGGCATACATCAATTCCATATGATCGGGTTCCATAACATTGATTCTGCAAACCAGGGGGAAATTTTGTATCCATGTACGCTGTTCCATAAGCTTTTCAAATCCGCGATGAAGAAACCCGGGGTTGGCGGTTGCTTTAACAATACGATCACCTTCAACATTCAAAGTGATACTGAAATTACCTACCATTCCCAGATGCTGGGGTCCGAAATTTAATTCGAGTTCTCTCATATTCCTTCCTTTTTATTGTCTACAAAAGGAACCTGGTCAAATACATCCTGTACATATTTTCGTGTATCAAAATCCTTCCTGAAAGGAGGGATTTCATATTCCCTTTCAAGCAAAAGCGGCGTTAACCTGGGATGGCCGTCAAAATGGACACCGAACAGCTCATGCAGTTCGCGTTCGTAAGGTTCGGCATTTTCAAACAGGTTTAATACTGTTTGTATTTCGGCTTTATCTCTTGCTATTTTGGTTTTAACAAGTATGTTCATAATTCCTTTTTCCCTGTTCTCTGTATATGCAGTCAATATATAAACAAGTTCGATTTCATTGTCTTTGATCCGGTCTACACAGGATATCAGAGCCAGGTGATCAAATCCATCATTTTTCAGGGAGCTTAGTATGGTGATCACTACATTCTTTTTGCAGACAACAATCAGTCTGTACTCATCTGAAATATCTACCTGAATATCATTAAATGATGATAACAGCTTCTTTTTAAGCGATGTAACTGTGTAATCCATTTTCTAGTCTTTAATTGAAAACAATGGCGGCCATTCCAGTTTACCCAGAACTTTTTCCTGGTTTGCCCGGTAAGAGTTGTAATTTTTCCTGTAATTTTTATAACCGTCGGCCATTCCTTTATCTATTAATGTCCATAGGTGGGTAACAGCAACAAATACAGCTTCCGGCCGGGGCATGCATCCTGCAATCCATCCGTCAACCGGAATGTATTTATCAAGGTGTTTTATGGTGTTATAGGAGTCCCAGTACATTCCACCGTTGATCGGGCATGATCCGAAACCCACAGTATACTTAGGTTCAGGCATCTGTTCATAGGAGCGGATGATCGCCCTCAATGTTTTTACCGAGACATATCCTGTAATTAAGAATAAATTAGCCTGTCGCGGGGTAGCTACAGGAATAACACCAAATCGCTCTGCATCCCATCGGGCAGTTATAGTGGGAGGTATTTCAATAATTCCACAACCCGTGCAAAAATACAGTGCATGGAGAGAATATTTTTGTCCCATTTTGCCCGGTGATTTGAGCCATTTGCCAAGCTTGTTTCTATCCATATTCTATCCGTTTTTAAAAAATATTAACCTGTTATTACAGCAATGATCAATCCAACAAATGCCAGCAAAGCCGGCCAGCGCCATAAATATCTGATTGCCTGCTCTATTCTGAAGCGCGGGGTAACAGCATTAACAAAAAGAAAAAGAATAAACACGATCAGCATTTTCAAAAAAAAGTACCCCGGGTTACCGGCACCTCCTAAAAACAAGTTTGTAAAAAGCGATATACCGATAAACACATTGAAAGCATGTTGTATCGTTGTGAAAGCCAGAAATTTGCCCCCGTATTCTGCCATTGGTCCGGAAGCTATTTCCTGTGGGGCCTGTATCATTTCAAAGGGCCTGAAACCTATTATGGCAGGAAGGATCAAAGCATAGGCTATTCCTGACAAAAGTAAAGGCAAATGTTGGAACGACCATCCTGTCAATAGCTGTATATTTACAATTTCAGCTATGGAAATGGTGTTATAATATGTCATCACAGCCAGAAATATTAACAATAAGGGAACTTCGTATCCCATGGCTAAAAGAAATTTCCTTGATATTCCTATGCTTGCATTTGGATTGGCTGCATCACCGGCACTTAATGCCAATCCTAAAGGAGATATAAGCATAAGATAAATAATTACAAGTAATCCGCCCGATTCACTTAAAGGACACATTTTCCCCAAAGGAAGGAAAAGTAATACCACAACTGATCCGGTGAGAGAGAATATAATACCAAGATTGAACAGGGTTCCGTGACTGGTGCTTGTCTGGCTGAATAGTTTTATAATATCTATAAACGGCTGTGCAATTGGTGGCCCGTACCTCCAGTGGATCCTTGCCATTATTTTTCTTGATAATCCCAGAAAGAATAATCCAATGATAAGGGCTGATAAAATGATGATCATGATTTCAAATACAATATCCATTACCATATCTCCCAGTTTATTTGAATGAAGATTAACAGTGCCAGAAACAGAATGATATACATTACATAATAGCCAATATCTCCTGCATAAATACGCCTTATTCCCGAACCCAAATTCTTAATACTATGAGCGAGCTTTTGATAAAAATCGTCAACAAAATCTCTCAGATACCGGGATATCATCCGGTTCAAGGGGTTATAAAATTCAATTGTATAATGGTATTTCTCTTTAGGAATACCGAACCCCGCCGCATAATTATCATCCTGTCCTGTTTTTATCTCTTCACGTCCGGCTTTAAACAGCAGCCAAATGATGATAGCAGTTACTGAAATTGCAGCAAAAATATTGACAGTGTTCAACATGCCGGTTTCAGATGTTATTCCCCATAATGAAATATCCAATGATTCAAGTCCCGCTGACATGATGATCTCATTGATCACTTTTAGAGGAATGCCGGGAAGAATTCCAAAGATCAGGATGATCATGCTAAGTGTAATAATGGGAAGCTGCATGCTGAATGGCGCCCTTTTTATGGCGTGGTATTTTTCAGGCAGCTGACCCAGAAAGATATTATGGAGAAATTTAAAAAGTGAGAGTATAGTGCCCCATGTTCCTAATAATGCTGCAAAAGCCAGGAAAGGATAATTATCAAGAATTAAAGTTTTATAAATAAGCCATTTGGACACAAATCCATTTGTCAGGGGAATACCTATTAATCCACAAGCACCTATCAGGGCGCCTATAAAGGTTACGGGCATTTTTTTTATTAATCCCCCAAGTGAATTCAGGTCCCTTACTCCCCGGGTTCTGTATTCGATTGCTCCCACTACCAAAAAAAGCAGCGCGATATACGAGGTGTGATTTATTATATGAAATATTCCTCCCGCGACACCTAAACTGCTGCCTACGGCAATACCAATTACCATATATCCGCCCTGACCGACACCGTGCCATGCCAGAAGGCGTTTCGAATCGTTTTGAAGCATAGCTATAAACGTGGGAATAAGTATATTTATAGCGCCAATCCAGGCTAAAATATAATTAAAGCTGATTAGACCCTTACCCAGGTTTAAAAACAAGTCAACCCCTGCTATTACTAAAAAGATAACAAGAAATCCGTACATTCCCATTCTCACCAGTATTCCGGAAAGGATAGCGGAAAATGGAGACGGGGCTTCCGAATGGGCAGGAGGGAGCCAGGTATGAAAAGGCCATACGGCATTTTTTATTCCAAATGCAATAAAAAAGAGAATGAAAATAAATAAAACAAATCCGTTGGATGCAGAAGATAAAATATTTGAAAGTTCTTCTATGGTGAATGTGCTATAACGCGAATACAGAGAGAGCATACCTATAAGCATAGCTACAGAACCGGCTATTGACATAACAATATATTTCATTCCTGCAGGGAGGGCAGGGCCCCGGTTATAACTAATTAGCAGGAACGTACCCCACGACATGATCTCCCAGAAAATGTAAAACATGATCAGGTCACCTGACAACACGATCCCGATCATACTGGCATTTACAAGTAAGATCATTAAATAATAAAAATCTGTTCTTTCTTTTTCTTTTATATAGCTTAAAGAAAAAATAACAGCAAGCGAACCTACAATTGCAATGGTCATGGCAAAAAACCACGATAAGGTATTAAGCCTTAAAATCAGCGGAAAATTTAAAAAACCTGTATTAAACCGGTAGCTGACAGGATGATTATAAAGAAAAGCAATACAAACTACCAGGGACAGGGAAATAACTACGGCAATTACATCCCTGGTTTTTTCAGATATTTTCGATGCAAGATATGTTAATAATGCACCTCCAAAAGCAATTGCAAGTATAATTTGCAGGTTCATGGCAAAACACTTTTTATATAATCAACTCTGTGCAATAATTCTGAAGCAGATGCATTTAACGCATCTGTTATAAGCCCCGGATAAACTCCCATAACAACTATTAGTGCTACAAAAATGAATATCGACAGCAATATGCCGGCCGGGGCAATTTCTTTTTCCGGAACAGGGCTACCGCTTTCTCCTTTAAAATAAATAACCTGAATTACTTTAAAGAAATAGGCAGCTTCAATTATTGTTGCCAGAAGGATCAGTACGATCAATATTGTAAACATTGCTTCCTGCATAGATAAGGCCTCTTTAATAATCATGAATTTGCCGGGAAAGCCTATGAATGGCGGTAATCCAACCAGTGAAAAGGCACCTATGGAAAAGGCGAATGATGTATAAGGCATTTTTTTCCCCATTCCCCCGAATGATGAAATATTCATTGAACCGCTGCGATGTATCATGTATCCTGCAGCCAGAAATAATAAAGCCTTACCGAGGGTATGGCTCACAACTTGGAATAAGCCCCCGGTTATTCCGGAAAGTGAGCCCATAGAGATGGCAAATAGTATGAGTCCTGTTTGTCCTATACTGGAATAGGCAAGCATTCTTTTAATATTTTCCTGGCTGAAAGCACATAATTCGCCAATTAATAAAGTAAGTGCCCCCAAAATCAGCAGGAAAGTCAGTATACTTGAAGCTCCGAATAAAGTGAATACTATTCTTACCATTGCATAAAGGCCCACTTCAATTGCTATTCCCGATAAAATGGCACTTATTGATGAGGGTGCAGAGGAATGTGCATCAGGTAACCATGCATTTAACGGAAAGATTGCAGCCTCTATACCAAAGCCGGTAATGAGGAAAACCATGGGTACAAAAACAGACATGGAATGAACCGAATGAATATTACCTGCAATATCAGCCATGTTAAGTGTTCCAAACCGGCCATATAGCAATCCGATGCCAATTAGTATAAGACTTGATCCCAAAGTTCCCTGAATGAGATATTTAACGGCAGATTCGATACCGGCTTTATCTCCGAAAAAAGCTACCAGAGAGTATGAAGAGATACACAGGATCTCAAAAAAAACAAAGAGATTGAATATATCGCCGGTAAGAACCACTCCTGTAGCTCCGGTTAGAAGCAGCAGATAAAGTATATGATATTTTTCCTGTGCCTTTCCTTTTATATAATTAAATGCATAGATTGAAACCAGTGAACCCACAAGCGCTATAAGGGTGGCAAATAGAATTCCCAGCGGCCCGGCAACAATATTAATACCGAATGGGGGGGCGAAACCTCCTATCGTGGTGAGCACGGGTTGTTCCAAAACCCGGGGTAAAAGTTTTAATGAGATTGTAAGATTAAATAAAAATGCAACAAACGGGATAAATTTCAGGATCTTTTTCGAAATGAATGCGAAAATCGGAATTAAAAACGCCAGGCTTAAAGGAATTACAATTAAAAGTACAGGGTTTACCATCTTTGTTCTTTTATTTTACGTAAATTAAGAGTGCCATAATGTCCATATAATCTGACAGCCAGGGAAACCGCCAATGCCAGCACGGCTACACCAATTACAATAGCAGTCAGTACCAGGGCCTGGGGTACCGGATCGACCATTCTATCAGCTTTCAGGCCGGATTTTGAAAATATGGGCGCTGTTCCGTCCGCGATATAACCAATTGTTATAAGAAACAGGTATATTCCTGTATCAAGAATACTGAATCCTATAATTACCTTGATCAGGTTTTTTTTAACCAGTAAAATGTATAATCCAATAAAAATGAGGCTAAAAGCTCCAATATAATAAATATTTTCACTTAAAAAGTTCATTGGCTTTTTTCTATTAAATTATCGATAATGCCTGTTAATTCTGAACCTACTTTCAATCCGATCGCCATATAAATTAAGGGAATGATACCCGCGCTCATCAGGGAAGCCGGTTCGCCTTTGGATATAAAATTGAAGAGAAAATCCTTACCTGTTATAAGGCCGACTATTCCTAATGTGATAAATGTTAAACCTCCCACCGCTTCTGCTATTGTACTAAGCTTATAGTTTATTCGTTTACCCGTACATCCGAGATACATAAGAAGAAATGCGGATGCAATTATTGCCCCGCCCTGGAATCCGCCTCCCGGAGTAAGATGACCGTGAATAATAATGTAAATGCCTGTAAGCACAATTATTGGAAACAAAAACCGGCACCCGGTATATACGATGAGGCTTGCAGGTTCCTTATATATAACGGTCTTTTTATTTTTATAAAGACTGAAAAGTGCCCCCAGACCAATGGCTGCTGTAAAAAGCACTGTAATTTCACCTAATGTATCAAAAGAGCGGTAACCAACTACAACGGAAGTTACAATGTTTATAGCACCTGTTTCCTCTATTCCTTTATTTATAAAATGGTTACCGATTATTGTTTTTGGTATGCCAAAAGGTATTTCTTTCAATGAAAGGGAAATGCCCGCGGCAATTATTGTCAGCAATATGATACCAATAAGCTTTCTCATTCTTCAAATCGTTTGGTTTTTTTAACAGCAATAATAAATATACCTGTTACCAGGGCGGCGCCGATTGCTGCTTCAGCCATGGCTACATCAGGTGCCTGCAGAAAATAAAACAGAATTGCAGCTATTAAACTTACGATACATGAAGCGATTATAGCACTTATCAGGTCTTTGAAGACTAATGCTGCAATTGCTGAGACGATCATTAATAATATGAGTATGGTTACAATTATTTCCATGATTACTACTTGTACCCTTTAAATTCTTTTGTTTTATCAACGACGCTTTTATCACTTAGTGAAATCCCTTTTTTCCTGGCAGCTCTGCCCAGTGCATGACTTGAAACAGGATTGGAAATAAGAACAAAGACTGCAATGATCACTGTCTTCCAGAACCATTCCGGTTGCATGATACCCACCCCGATGATAGTAAGGAAATTCCCCAGTGTTGTACATTTCGTTCCAGCCTGCACCCTGTTATAGACATCCGGCATCCTTAAAATGCCAAGGCTGCCTATAAAAAGAAATACAACGCCAATACCTGTTACGATTATACCGAATAGTTCCATAGTTTATATTCCTTTCTCCAGATACCTGGCAATAGCTATTAGCCCTACAAATGAAATTATTGAATATACCAGGGCAACGTCTATGTATATATACCTGTCGAAAACAAAGCCAAGTAATACCAGCAGGGCAACAGAGACGGTGGTGGCCGTATCCATGGCTATTGCCCTGTCGGCTGCTGTAGGTCCTTTAATCATGCGAATTATGCAGAGTACAATTCCAATGCTGATGACAGCTATAAAAATTAAATATATCATGCCGTGGGTTTTATTATTTCATCTTTAATATTCTACTATTAGTATATACAAATAATACGATGTTATAATGTAAAAAAATATTCCTTTTACATATCGTTAAAGACTTCTTTTATCCAATGATCCAGCACTTTATAACAAACCATTGTTCCTTCTCTTCTGCTTTCAATAATTCCTGCATTTTTAAGGATTTTCAGGTGCTGGGAAATAGTGGACTGCGGTACATCCAGATTTTGCTGAATCTGGGAAACATTGCATTCATTATTGATCAGTCCCTTCACAATCTTCAATCGTATTGGATTTCCCAACGCCCTCATACATTCTGCCAGATGTTCGAAATTTTGCTCCAAATGTAAATGTTTATAAATGATTTATTTGAAAATTACCTTCAGGTATTTTTCGAATCTTTCCCCTATAATTCCGGTAGCTTCGTCAGTATCTTTTGTCTTTACATTAATCCAGTGAATTAAAAGCTTATCTTCATCAATGTCTAAAGTAAAAGTACCAGGGGTAAGTGTAATAGAATTGGCAAGTATCATTTTTGCCAAATCCTGTTTTAATTCCGTTTGAATAATAATGATTCCTGGCTTGATAGGCATTTTAGGATGTATAACCCGGTAAGCCACATCAAAATTTGCTTTGATTATTTCCTTGAAAAGGACTACGATATAAAGGCAAAGAAAAATAATCTTTTTTATGGTGACTTTTGGAAATCCAATTATTTGAAAGCCTTCGGATAATATGAGAGAAAGAATAAAACTCACGATAATTCCGGTAAACAACTCCTGTTTTTTCAGGCTCTGAGTAAGAGCCATCCATATACCCAATAAAATAACAAATAAATAAATGAAGTTTTTTATGGAATTAATTATTTTCTGTTTTTTTTCTATCATCTGCTAATTAATGTAAGGTCCTTATTATAAATTAATTATAGTGGTAATTCATTTAAATGCTTATTGAAAGAACGGGTATTGAATCAGGAATTTATTGTTATTCCATTCACAAAGGTATATGGATTATTAATGAATTTTCAAAATAAATCAACATGATTTTTCACCTGAATGAAAATATTTCCTGTTGTTATAGTTATAAAAAGCCGAATATTTTGGTTGGAAATCAGCTTTTCCCGGGCTACAGACAATCCTATAATCCCTGCTCAGATAATCACAAAATCACTTGTTTGCATGTATTATATAAATTTTTAATTTTTCTTTTACGCTAACCTGTATTATTCATACATCAGGTTTGGGGCAAATGCAAGTCGTTGAAAGTTGAACCGTTAGCTCGGCAAAGCCAATAATGCAGATTAAAGTTTGACAGCAATATAATAATTGTTTTTATATGTTTTCGTGATTCATACTGACACTAAGGATCTGATGATTGGGATTTGAGGAGTAACAGAATCATTTGAATGCAACAGACAAAATTGCATTTAATGCCCCTCCGACGATTAAAGCTGATAATACCATTATCACTGTAGATTTTAACATATCAATTATTCCCAGTTCTTTAACCAGTACTGCAAAGGTTGCTACACAGGGAAAATACATAGACAGAACCACTGATGCTACTATAAGCTGCTTTAAAGTCATGTTTAATGGAATAAGCATCCCTACAGCAAGGTCTTTTCGCAGAAACCCCATAATCATAGCTCCTGATGCTTCTTCAGGCAGTCCTAATAAATGATTGAATACAGGAGCTGTTATTTGTCCGATAAATTGCATGATACCCAGGGAATAAAGGATGTTGGCAATTAAAACACCAAGCAAAACAAAAGGAATGGCTTCTTTTGTAAACCATTTTAACCGCATCCAGGTTTTCTTTAATACACCCTTAAAATAGGGAATGCGATATGGTGGTATTTCCACGAATATTTCCGGTGATGTACCTTTTACAATTCGTTTTAGTAATAATCCGGTAATGAACCATACTATAAATAATGTACCGAACACGATACCCAGGCTTTTTGCTCCAAATGGACCTAAAAGTCCGAAAAGCATTGCCTGCAATGCCATACAGGGTACCGCAACAGACATTATTGTTGCAGCGATAAATTTTTCTTTTCTGGTTTCCAGTATACGTATTGCTAAAGCTCCGGGAACATTGCAGCCAAGGCCAATAAGCATGGGTATTATAGCAAGGCCGTGAAGTCCCATTTTATGCATGATGTTATCTACCATAACAGCCACACGTGGAAGGTAACCTGAATCCTCAAGGAATGCAAGAACTGTGTAAAATGCAAATACATAGGGCAATACAGCACCTATTGGAACATATAGTCCGGTTGTCAGCAAACCGAATGACTGCCCGTAGTCTATGTTGCCGTTTATAAGTTCACCAATAAGCAGGTCATTCAGGATATCATGGCCTGCTAATATTTCTGAAAGCCTTAACATGATTGGTGACCAGGCTTTTTGAAAAAATGGTTCAAACAAATAATTGATCAGGCTTTCTCCTATGACACGAATGATCACGAACACTGCCAGCAGTATTGCCAGTAGTATAGGTATACCGGTGAAAGGTTTAACTGATGCATCACGCAATTTTTCAGAAAAAGTATGTTCCCTGGGTGTTATTTTCTGAACCTGATCAATTATTTTACCTATCTCGTTCCATCTTCGCGTATCATCATAAATAAAACGGGAGACCCTGGCATCATCAATTTTCCGGATTAGTTCTTTTATACCTTCACCGGACAATGCACAGGTGGTTACACAAGGTATACCAATAATATGTTCAAGTTTCTTTTTATCAATTGAAATGCCGGTATGTTGTGCTTCGTCATAAAGGTTCAGTGCAATTATCATTGGCTTTTTCTGCCGGATCAATTGAAGAGTAAGATTTAAATTGCGTTCAAGATTGGTAGAATCAATAACCTGGATTACAATATCGCCTTCCCTGAGCATTTCGATGGCTACTTTTTCGGCCGGGCAGGTTGGTTCAAGGGTATAAGTACCAGGTACATCAATTAGTTCAGACCGTTCCCCTTTCAGGGTTACATATCCTTTGGTGAAATCGATGGAAGTACCGGCATAGTTTGATGAAATAACATCAACTCCAGTCAAACGATTGAAAACCACACTTTTACCTACGTTCGGGTTGCCAACTAACAGAATTTTCATCTTTGTTTTAATTCATCTCTACCATAATTTTTTGTGCTATGCCATATCCTATTGCAAGTTCAGAATTACCGGAACGTATTATAACAGGGCCTCTCATCCATTGTTTGCTTATTTTTTCTATTTTTTTTCCTGTCCGGATGCCTAATGTATCCAGTTTTTGAATTAAACCGTATCCGCCATCAATATATTTGATAATCCCATTCTTACCGGCGGGCATATTATTTAGTGAAATCATATACTAATTAGTTTTTGTCAATAAACTCTTAGTGTTTGTTCAGAATGTTCGAGATCAAGGCGCGCGAACCGAACGAAGTGAGCT
>CAZBJH010000092.1:0-14059 GCA_964492185.1 uncultured Bacteroidales bacterium
CATGGCATTTGTGGTCTCCGTGCAAATCTGCTTTTTTTGCAACCGTAACAATAATAAACCATACAATCCGTTAAAGCATGTTTCGATCTCGTTCCCGGATTTTTGAGCTGTTTTTCGCTCAAATTCATCGATATTTACTTTTGCCCCGCGGTATTGATCAATGTAGGCTGCATCCTTTTTGTGGTGCAGTAACCGAAGATGAAGATCATGCAATTCATTTACAGTATTCTTTATAAAAAGGAGATGCCCCTTTTTCATGATACCTTCTTCGTGCATCATTACTATCAGATTGGCATACCAGTCCTTTATCTCTTTCCTGACACTTCCCGGCTGATCAAAACCACGAACGATATTTGCTTCTATTTTTTCAATATTAAAATCATGTGCTCTGATCAGATCCTCAATCTGCCAGATATACAGCACATATTCTGCAATATTATTTTGTTTTTTATCACGTGCAATAATCATGATTAAAAATGATCTTTTTTTATTTTATCGATAATCCTTCTCTCTTTTTTTGTCGGACGCCCGCTTCCTTTATCACGCTTTATAAAAACCGACTCCTTTATATTCATTTTATCCAGTTCTTCCGGTGATGTAAGATCTTCATAACATTGCCGGGCCAGCTCGGCAGATACCCGTTTTTCAATCACTGCTAGAATTTTATAAGTAAACACTACAGGAAGCTTTCGCACAAAAATAATATCATCTGTTTTAACCTCCCGCGAGGGTTTCACAGTCACACCGCCAATGATAATCTTTCCCCGCCTGCACGCTTCGGTGGCCTGCGATCGTGTTTTAAATATCCGGACTGCCCATAACCATTTGTCAATTCTTACCCTTTCTTCCACCATATAAGGCTTTTTCTGCAAAATTACAAATAATTAATTTCCGTATCACACTCATTATTAATTTATTTCGTGTTCTCCAGCACGCTCTGATCGAGGTCTGTCAATAGACATTAAACATAATTCAAAGGCAATTCAATACGAAATATAGTGCCTTGAGCTTCATCCGACTCAAAACTAACTCTTCCCTTTAAGTATTTTTCTCCAAGTAACCTGACGCTATAGGTACCTAATCCCCTGTTAGTACCTTTAGTCGAAAATGAACGCTGGAAAATTTGAAGTTTTACCTCTTCCGGAATACTTGCAGTATTATGTACAGAAAACACAACGCTTTGGTTAGCATGCTGACAGTCAATACTTACCTTTCCACCTTCATCAGTTGCCTCCAGGGCATTTTTTAACATATTTACCAGTATTCTGTCAATCAGAAGAAGATCGGTCTCAACAACAAGATCATCAGCCCCTTTATTGACTAAAATATTCTTACTTCTGGCTACCGGGTGATGTATAATATGATCAACAGACTCTTCAATAATCGCGAGTGATGATTTTTTTTCCATTTGTACATCCAGCTCACCACTTTCCGCGGAAAACAGGGTACGCTGTGTCAATAGCTCACTTACAAGATCATGGCTTAAAAGTTCTATGATCTCAATTGGCTCCTTCAGCCTATCATTCTGCTTCAGTTCATCGCTTACAAGCCCGACATATCCATTCAAACCATGAGCCTTATTCATAATATCATGAAAAAAGATCCTTTCCAGTGCTCTTCTTCTTTTCTCATCGCTTATATCTTTCAAATATACTATTGTAAAACTTTTATTCTTTATTCTGATGGGTATTGCAGTTACTTCAAAATCAAACGCCTGCAATGTATCGTTGATCTTTGCTGTAATTCTGCTCTCAGTAATAATCTTTTCCTGCTTTTTCTGGCTTTTCAAAACTGTATTTACCAATCCGCAAACACTGCAATGGCGGCTTGTGCCACATCCTCCTTCTGTTTCTGTGCTATGAATGCAACCCAACATCTCCCCCGGCCGTTTGCCCAGAATATCCACAAAGGCATGGTCTTCTGCTGAATTGGATACATGATTGTTCTGATAAATGATCTGTCTGAATGAATTCAGAATGAGAACCATAATGGGAAGATCATCAAGCATCCGTTTTATTTGTTCGTCGGATACAATAGTATTATGATCATCAATAAGCTGTTTTTCAGGAGCTCTTTCCGCGGTGGCAAAAAAGGTCTTTATTTTTGATATCCTGCTGCGCACATCCTCTTTTTCATCCATACTTAAGATCTTTTAATAATAAATACAAACAAATAATCATCCATACTGTTCGGGCGGATCAGGAATATATGTAACCTGCATTAGTCACGGACCTGATGTTGGATAATTCAAGATAACACACTTCTGTTAATAAAATTATAGTTTTTTACATACAATACCTGAGAAAGCACTATAATTATCAAGGCATGCAGAAAATTTATCCGGTCTGATCTTTAAAATGTGCTAAAAAAAACCCCCAACCGGTAAAATACAACGGAAGGGGGTCGAAGGCTTGTTACAGGTTATTACTTAATTATTGAGAACTTATATTTTGTTACAAAATGATATTCTTCATCAGGACGTAAAACAGGACTCGGAAAATCAGGCTGATTGGGCGAATCAGGGTATATCTGAGGTTCAAGCGCCAGGCAACTCCTGTATTCATAAGTAATACCACCTTTACCTGTAATACTGCCATCAAAAAAGTTCCCTGAATAAAACTGAATGGCCGGCTGGTTAGTGTAGATTTCCAAAACCCTCCCGGCATCAGGACCTATTACTTTTGCTGCAAAAACAAGGCTGTCTCCTGACTCAGGCAAAACAAAATTATGATCATATCCCATGCCCAGTTCCAATTGATCATGAACAGCATCGATCTCAGCATCAATTGATTTAAGTTCTCTTAAATCAAATGGTGTTCCGGCAACATCAGCTATTTCACCCGTAGGTATAAGAGTCGAATCCACCGGGGTATATTTTTCGGCATTGATCTGAATCAAATGATCCTCTATACTGCTTGCACCACCATCATCAAGATTAAAATACGCGTGGTTCGTCAAATTAATAATCGTGGTTTTGTCAGTTGTGGCTTTCATATCCAGAATAAGCTCATCATCACCGGTAAGCGTGTAGGTAGCAACAACCTCGATATTTCCGGGATAACCGCCTGCACCGTCGGGACTGCTGCAAACAAACTGCAGGCTTGCTTCTCCGGTGCTGTCAATTACACCGGGTTCCCAGAACAGGGTTTGCAAGCCGTTCGGGCCGCCATGCAGATGATTGGGCCCGTTATTGATCTCCAACCGGTATTCCACACTGTCAAGCATGAATTTACCATCTGCAATACGATTTGCATAACGGCCAATGATCGTGTTGAAATAAGCGCCATCCTCCATATAATCCTCCAGATTATCGAAACCAAGAACCACATCACCGGTTTCTCCGGATGAGTCGGGTACCATAATAGAAACGATAGCACCACCGTAATTGGTAACCTGAACAGTCATGTTGTCGTTTTTCAGTGTATATAACCAGGCAGTGTCACCCTGACTGGAAATGCCAAAAAGCTCTTTCTTTACAAGTGATTGGGGTTGCTGTTGACAAGACATAACAGCAAAAACAATGATAGCAGGAAGTAATCTTTTCATGATTTCAATTTTTTTATGAGTTTATACTAAACATAATATTTACTGATTTAGCCGCTCCTAGTTCATCGCTTCGTTTCCCCGGTGATGAACCTCCTACAGTAACACGGAACTCTCCTGCTTCGATTATACTGTTTCCATGATCATCAACAATTGAGTACATACCAGGAGTAACTGTAAAAGTCAGGGTTCCGTATTCACCCGGCTCCAGAGCGATCCTCTGAAATCCCTTAAGGGCATATGCCGGCACCGCGACTGATGCTTCCGTATCGGTAATGTATAGCTGAACGACTTCTTCTCCGCGGACAGTCCCGGTATTTTTCACATCAACTTTCACCTCAACCGAATCACCGGCAGCAATCTCATTTTTATCCAATACAATATTATCGTATTCAAATATAGTATAACTCAGCCCAAAACCAAAAGGATACAAGGGTTTTTCTTCCATATACCTGTATGTACGACCCTTCATTGAATAATCTGTGTAAGGGGGTAACTGATCAATAGATACCGGGAAGGTAACAGGCAAACGACCTGAGGGAACGGCATCTCCAAAAAGAATATCACCGACTGCATTACCTCCTTCTTCACCCGGATACCAGACCCATAATATAGCATCTGCCAATTCATGCACTTCAGGCATTGTTATCGGGCTGCCACCTGTTATCACAACAATCAGGGGCTTGTCATAGCTTGAACGCAACTTTTTTAAAAAAGCAAGCTGGTTTTTAGGAAGGTTAAGATCAAACCGGTCGCCCTTCGTGGAACTCGCCAGTGATTCTCCTTCTTCGCCTTCAAGAAGACCGGAAATTCCCATCACCGCGATTACGGCATCTGCCTGTTTGACATATCCGGTGGTCCAGTCGATAGGATTAATATTCTCACGGTCCAGCATTACTCCCTGTTTATACTGGACCTTTACAGCAGGATCCACTTTTGATGCGATTCCTTCGAGTATTGTACTCATATTACCGTTCACACCATAATAATTACCCATCAAAACTCCCAGATTACCTGCATTGGGCCCTGTAATAAAAATATTGTTAAGACTGTCACCCAAAGGCAGTACATTATTGTTCTTCAGCAATACCATTGACTTTATTGCTGCTTCCCTGGCCAGCTTCCGGTGTTTGTCCGAATCAATAACATCCTTTGAAATTTTTGTATGTGGATTTCCTTCAGCAGGATCAAACAAACCAAGCTTAAAGCGGGTTCTCAGCAAAACAGACAGGGATCTGTTAATCTCTTCTTCAGCAACAAGGCCCTGCTCCACTGCCTGGATTAAATACGGATAAATATCACCGCAATTCAGATTTACACCGCTTTTCAGCGCAAGGGCTGCCGATTCGACTTCTGATCCGGTTATTAAATGCCCCTCATGAAAATCACGCAATGCCCAGCAATCAGAAGTTATATATCCTTCGAACTGCCACTGGTCACGCAGAATATCCTGAAGCAGAAGGCTGCTCCCACAACAAGCTTCCCCGTTAGTGCGGTTGTACGCGCACATCACACCTTCAACTCCGGCATCAACAAGTGCCTTAAAAGCAGGCAAATAAGTTTCGAACATATCTTTGAGGCTGGCCTCAGCATTGAAAGTATGCCGGTCTTTTTCCGGGCCGCTGTGTACGGCATAATGCTTTGCACAGGCTGCCGCTTTCATATAATCCGGATGATCATCCTGTAATCCTTTGACAAAGCTTGTTGCTAATGAAGCAGTAAGATAAGGGTCTTCACCATATGTTTCCTGGCCCCTTCCCCAACGCGGATCTCTGAAAATATTTATATTGGGTGTCCAGAATGTCAGGCCCATGTATTGTGACCGGTTATCCCTGGCCACAGCCGAATGAAATATAGCCCTTGCTTCATCAGAAATTACAGATGAAATACGGTAGATCAGATCATTGTCAAAAGTTGCAGCCATACCAATAGCCTGTGGAAATATGGTTGCCGGTGCCGACCGGGCAATACCATGGAGGCATTCGTTCCACCAGTTGTAAGCGGGAATATCCAAACGCGGGATAGCATCGGCATCATACATCATTTGTGAAACCTTTTCATCAAGTGTTAACCTTGATACAAGATCCTCTATCCTTTCCTCAATGCTCAATTCAGGATTCCGGAATGGATAATCAAAGGCAACTCCGGGTTGTTTATCGGTCCCGGCTTGTTTGCATGTCCCCAAAAACAGGATCATAATTGTGCTTACTGTCAGTAGTTTAGTCGCAAAATTCTTCATAATTAATTAGGTTAATGATTTGACCCTGAATTTACATTGAATTTATCATTTGAAAAAATAATTCTAACCTCGATTATTAATAAAAATGCTTGAAAGTTATGTAATATACTGATATACATTAGGATAATTAAAAAGGGGCTCTTATACAGGATATGGCTGTTTTATTATATAATGCCCTTCAAAGGCCGATTGTTTCAAACTGCTCCCCGTGCGGTTCGATTTACTTTCTTACAGAAAAATAATCATACGGCATTTGGTATTCACTCCTCCACGTAATACTTTTGATTGGTATTGGAATCATTAAAAATGATAAGGAAAATAATTTTACTGCCGGTCATACTATAACCGAACTGCACGAATACAGGATACTAAATATATATGCAAATGATCCAGCTCAATTTACCCTTTCGGAGTTTGAACCCGAACATCTGGCATACAAACATACCCGGCACAAAAAAAATGGTGTTTTTGCATTTTCCATGCAACCATGAATTATATTAATTGTCATTAAACTGAAACGATCAAATCTTGGAGGCAGCATATCAGGACATACACAGGGAGATCATCGAGCTGAGTAAAGCGGGAAATTCAAAAGCTCAACACCAGCTTTATAAGCTATACTCAAAATCTATGTTCAATATTTGCTGCCGTATGATGAATACAAGAGAGGAGGCAGAGGATATTTTGCAGGAAGCATTTACTGAAGCTTTTATTAAGCTTGACAGCTTCAGGTTCGACTCTTCCTTCGGAGCATGGCTAAAACGCATAGTTGTAAATAAATGTATAAATGCCCTGAAAAAAAGAAAAGTGGAACTAATATTTACAGAAAACATAGCTGATAATGAAATGTATGAAGGTAATGAAGATACGAATATTAAATCGCTGCATGTAAAAGACATAATAAATGCCATGGAAAAATTACCCATGGGTTATCGCGTTATTTTCTCACTGTATCTGCTCGAAGGATATGATCACTCGGAGATAGCCCAGATCATGGGAATCACCGAATCAACCTCCAAGTCACAATTCTCAAGGGCAAAGATTAAAATTAAAGAAATACTGAAAAATTATAATCATGGAAGATAAACTTGATAAATTCATTTTGGGAAACAGGGACGAGTTTGATATCCATGAACCCGGACCTGATGTATGGGATAAAATAGAAAAAAATATCCGCCAACGACATAAGTTTCGGTGGAAAACATTGCTTACCCGTGCAGCTGCTATTCTCATCATATTTGTTGCATCATACCTATTACATGAGTATGTCAGTCTCCGTAAAAACCTGCCGGTTAAGGCTGAACATGACCGGGAAATAGGGATCCCTGAGCTGCGGGAAGCCGAAGTTTACTATACAAATCTTATTGCCGGCAAAATTGAAGAGATAAAACCCCTGCTTGCAGATTATCCTGTGCTTGAAAAGGAGATCAATAATGAATTTACAACCCTGGACAGCATATACAGAGACCTGAAAAAGGACCTTAGGGATAATATCTCCAATGATGAGGTGATCGAAGCCATGATACAGAATTACAGGTTCAAACTGTCCGTACTTGAAGATATTATGGCCCAGTTAAAATCAAACAATAAGGAAGAACAACAAAAACCTGTCGAATATGAATTATAAAAAGATCATTATTCTCATAGGTATTGGCATTTTCACGGTTTCCGCACCGCGGGCTCAAACCTATAGCGAACGATTGACCAGGGCATTCGTGATCACCAATAATACAACGATTGATGTTTACAACAAATATGGAAAGATCCATATACATACCTGGCAGGCTGACTCGGTGAAATTTGAGATCGATTATATTATCAAGGCAAATTCCTCTTCGAGATTCAGTAAACTAAAGAACAATATCAGCTTTGATTTTACCGGTACTCCTTATTATGTTGTTGCCAAAACAGTAATTTCCAAATCAGGCGGTATTTTGTCCGACCTTATCAACACATTCCTGCCCAGCGATAATAATGTGATCATAAATTATCATATACATGTTCCGGCATACGCCAATCTTAAACTGGAAAACAAATTCGGGGATATTTATTCAGATGACCTTAAAGGAAATGTTAACATTAGCCTTTCTAACGGCAATCTTAAAATTAACCGCCTCACAGGAAATTCGGTCATCAGGCTAACCTCAGGTGACGGAGTAATAAACCATATTGAAGAGGGAAGGCTATATATTTCCTACTCCGATATTCTTATTAAAAATGCCGGCAGGATCACCATGGAAAGCAGGTCATCTAGAGTAAGCCTTGAGCAGGTTTCATACTGTAAGCTCCAATCAAAACGTGATAAGATATTTATTAATAAGATAAATGAATTATACGGCGACGGCTATTTTTCTGTATACCAGGTTTCACAGGCAGACCGTGAAATAAACTATAGCATGAAATACGGATACTTTACAGTTGAATATATTAATAAGAACTTTTCTTTTATCAATCTGAACTCTGAATATACAGATATGGATCTGTTTTTTGAAAAAGGATCGTCATACCTTCTGGATATAACACATCAACAGGATGTATATCTTAATATTCCCCGGCGGATTTCAAAGCTGGAGAAAAAGCCCATGGATGGCGCTGAAAAGCAATCATTTACCTTCGGTAAGGTTGGGCCGGCAGCAAGTGAGTCAAGAGTAAAGATCAATGCAACACGGAAATGCACGATAAATATTATACATAAATAAAAAATACTAATAACATTAACCTGAATTATAACAGGTTAAAACACGCAAAATCTATTAAAATGATACGAAATACCTTATTCATTGCAGTAATAACAAGCCTGATTATCCTGGCCGGTTCCTGTTCCGATTCATGGTTTAACTGTTTGGAAGGAAACGGGGTTCAGGCAAGTGAAGACAGAACCATAACAGCGTTTAGCGGAATTGAACATGAAGGAAATTTTGAGGTAGTGGTAACATATGGTTCGTCATGTTCAGTTACAGTGGAGGCAGATGAAAATTTGTTGCCGTATATAATAACTTCAAGGCACGGAAGCAGGCTTGTCATCGAAACCGAACGAGGCCGTTGTATCCAATCCCGGAACCCGGTTATTGTATACGTAACCATGCCATATGCCGATCACCTCGAATTAACCGGATCGGGTAGTATTGATTGCAGTCAGGTTGATACGGATTACTTACATATACTTTTATCCGGATCGGGTGAAATCATCGCGGATATCCTTGCACAAAATGTAGAGGCGGATCTGACCGGTTCGGGTATTATCGAACTATACGGTGAAATGGACCGGGGTGACCTGAAGATCACAGGATCAGGATATATCACGACATATAATTGTGTGTCGAAAAATTGTTTCGTTACGATCTCCGGTTCAGGTGATGTTTATACCTTGGTGGATGATTTGCTGGATGTGAAGATCACCGGAAGCGGGACTGTATATTACAGGGGAAATCCTGTTATCAGATCATCCATCACAGGATCAGGACAGGTATTGTATGATAACTAATATATAAAAGGAAGAATTTATGAGGACAAGTATACTTACTACTTTAATAATTTTTATGTTGCCACCACTGATGGGGCAAAATTATACAAGGGATGCCGGTATAAGGCTGGGATCCGTTACAGATTTCACATACAGGCAGGTAAGTATGGACGATTCTGCATTTGAACTAATGCTCGGATTCAGTAACAGAGGCATGCGTATCACAGCCCTGAAAGAATATTTCCGACCGGCTTTTATAAACGAAACTGACCGGCTTTACCGGGTGATCGGTTTTGGTGCTCATGCCGGATTCGGTTACACAAACTACTACTCCTATTTTGGAAACCGGTATTATTACAATGCCTGGAGGTTTTCTCCCATAATTGGTATTGATGGAATAATCGGTCTGGAGTATCTGTTCGAAGAATTTCCGTTTATTGTTGGTGCCGACATTCAGCCTTACTTTGAATTCTCAACTAACAGGTTTTTTGCACTGAATATTTTCAATATCTCCATATCATTAAAATATCGATTTTAACATTCAATATTAATGCAGTACAGTAATCTGGAAAAATATTAAATAAATATTAAAAATCTGGAACTAATGAGAACAATACTTTTTACAATTATGCTGCTGGCAACCGGTATATTCACGTTTGGCCAGCTACACGAAGATCACGCGGACAATAACCACGATGATGAATTCAGAACTATTCTGGGAAATAATGCAGTAGGTGGCTACGGTGGTATTTCCATTCAGTACTCAGTCATAGATGATAACAATTCAATTGTGATCGGTGGCCGTGGTGGTGTGATCCTGGGGCATGTATTTGCCGTGGGCTTTGGAGGATCAGGATTCATTAATGAATACAATTATGATGTCCGGACAGGATTGGATTATAATCTAACAGGTGGATACGGGGGCGTGTTCTTCGAACCTATTATTGCCCCCAACTATCCTGTCCACGTTTCTTTTCCGATATTAATGGGCGCGGGTGGCATTGCCTATACAACTATCGATCGCGATTACAATGATTATCAGTATTGGGTTGAAGATTCAGAGGCATTTATTATTGCCGAACCTGGTGCAGAAATTGAGTTGAACATTACCCGCTTCTTCCGATTTGCTTTATTCGGATCATACAGGATAACAAATAACTTTAATATTTACACTATCAACAACATTAATCTGAATGGTTTTTCAGGAGGAATTACATTAAAATTCGGCAAATTTTAAGACCTTTGAAGCTTATAAAATTTTAAACTGTGTTTTCCCCTGATCCGTGTTTAGTGTGAATGATTGCTGTTTGCTTCAAAAAAGCCGGTACACCGGATATCTGATTGTTTTAATTTTACTGGTAATGCCTGTGGCTGTTCATGGCCGGCCGCATTTTACAGTGCGGGGCACTATAACCGATGAAAAAGGTGAAGAACTTATTGGTGCCAATGTATTTCTGGAAGATCAACGGAAAGGGACAGTGACCAATGCATTCGGTTTCTACTCCATCACTTTGCCCGAAGGCCGTTATAAACTGGTATATTCCTATGTTGGTTATCTGCCGAAAGACATTGATGTTGAGTTAAATGAAAATAAAGTGATAAATGTTACACTCCGGCCGGGCACGGAAAATATTGAAGCAGTTGAGATAACAGCAGCACGTCCTGACGATCACATAAAAAGGGTTGAGATGAGTACTGACAAACTCGAGGTCAAAACACTGAAAAGGCTTCCTGTTATTTTTGGTGAGATCGATGTTATGAAGTCAGTAAAACTACTGCCGGGTGTTCAGCAGACTAACGATGCGTCAGGAGGATTCAATGTACGAGGGGGAAGCATTGACCAAAACCTCATCCTGCTAGATGATGCCCCTGTATATAATGCCTTTCATGCTGTAGGCTTTGTTTCGGTATTTAACGGAGATGCATTAAAAAACATTAAACTCCATAAAGGCGGTATTCCCCCTGTTCACGGGGGACGGTTATCATCCATTCTTGATATCAGGATGAAAGAAGGGAATCATAATAGAATCAATCTTGAAGGGGGCATCGGACTAATATCAAGCAGGTTATCCGTTGACGGCCCCGTTAATAAAGAAAAAGGATCATTTATAATAGCTGCCAGGCGTACCTATGCAGACCTCTTCCTGCCATTTGCAAGAGATTCACTGGCAAAGGAAAGCACTTTGCATTTCTATGATCTGAATGCAAAATTCAACTACAAGGTCAATGATAAAAACCGTATCTATTTATCAGGGTATTTTGGCCGCGACGTGGTTAAGCTGGGATCCCTGATCGATCAGGATTACGGAAACGCAACCGGAACTTTTCGCTGGAATCACCTGTTTTCCGACCGTTTGTTTATGAACCTTACATTAATCTACAGTAACTACAACTATAACCTTGCTGTTGAAGAAGATATAATCAATGTTGACTGGAAAATGCACATTATTGATCTGAGCATGAAAGCTGACTGGAGCTTATGGTTAAATCCGGATAATACAATAAAATTTGGCATAGGAACAATCCATCATAATTTTAGTCCTGCAAAAGTAGATGCTTTTATTGACACCACAGCTTTTGCATATGACCTGCCATCTGATTATTCGTTGGAACATGCTGCCTATATTCAAAATGAACAAAATATCTCGGATAGAATATCCGTACTATACGGGTTGAGGGTATCTGTATTTCAAAATTTAGGTAAGAACAGGCATTATTTATTTGATAAAACAGATCCCATGCGATATGAGATCACAGATACTGTTTTTCATGGATGGGGAGAGGTTTATAATACTTATACCGGGCTGGAACCACGTTTTTCCGTGCGTTTCAAACTTAACAACTACAGTTCGATAAAAGCAAGCTATAACAGAATGTACCAGTATATTCACCTGGCAAGTAACAGTACAGCAACACTCCCAATCGATGTATGGTTCCCCAGTTCGCCGAATATTAAACCCCAGATCGCCAACCAGGTAGCATTGGGTTACTTCAGAAACTTCAAAAACAATTTATTTGAAACATCAGTGGAAGTATATTATAAGAACACACTGAATGCAATTGACTTTCGTGATCATGCCGAATTAATCCTGAATGATAAATTCGAGGGTGAATTGCGCTTTGGAAAGGCATATTCTTATGGAATGGAATTTATGATAAAGAAAGAACAGGGTGATCTGAACGGATGGATAAGCTATACCTGGTCGCGCACTATACGTGACATTCCTGAGATCAACAACGGCAAACCTTTTGCAGCTCCTTATGACAAACCACATGATATTTCAGTGGTATTATCCTATGACCGGATCGAAAGGATAAATATATCGGCCAACTGGGTTTATTCAACCGCTCAACCGCGTACTATGCCAACCGGCCGTTTTGAATACCGGGGGCAGGTAGCTCCTGTTTATTCCGACCGGAACACCTTACGCGTATATGATTACCATCGACTGGATCTTTCCTTCACCCTTTATAATAAAAAGAAAAACAGAAGCAGTAAGATTTTTAATAATTACGAAAGCTCATGGAACTTTTCCCTTTTCAATGCATATGGAAGAAAAAACCCCATTGCCATCCGGTTCGAACAAAACGAGGATCAACCGGAGATTACTGAAGCTTCAATGATCTATTTATATTCAGTGGTACCGTCAATATCCTTTAACTTTAAATTTTAAACAATGAGGTACAACTGTTTTATTAAACGTGTGGTTATACAAAATAAGCTGATGGCTTTCACCGGTTTATTTACAATTTTGTTTCTGTTCCCGGGATGTGAAGAAAAAATTGATCTGGAACTTAACACCGAACAATACCAGCGGCTGGTTGTTGAAGGACGCGTTACAAACCGGAGAAAATTTCACGAGATATCACTGAGTTTAAGCTCCAGCTATTTTGTTAATGAAAGGACACCCCGTGTTTCAGGCGCCAGTGTGTCTATATTTGACGGTGACAAAGAAATTATACTTGACGAAAGTGATACTCTTTCGGGTTTATACCTATCATCATATCCATTTGCAGGGCAAGTCGGTAAGGAATATACCCTGTCTGTTACAACAGCGGATAATGAACAATACTCAGCCACAACAACCATGGATACGGTACCTTCCATTGACAGTATTACTTATGAATATAAGTATATTCCATACATTGACCGAGGCTATTACATTTTGAAATTATGGGCTCGGGAACCTGAAGGAAAGGGGAATATTTATATGTTCAACATCTATATTAACGACACTCTTGACAACAAGTCGCTGCGTTCAACAAGCTTTCAGACCGATGAATATTTCGACGGACAATACCTGCCTGGTGCCGAAATATACTATATTGACGAAGAAAAGATAATACCAGGAAACAACCCCGTGGTTGTTGATATGCTTTCAATTGTGCGTGACGAATATGATTACAATATTGCACTTTTGACTGAAACCGGATCCGGGGGCAGTATATTTTCCGGCCCCCCGGCGAACATGCCATCAAATGTTAAAGGAAAGAACGGGAGTCCTGACGGCCTGGGATTTTTTGCTGCTTCAGCCGTAACCTCTTATGAGCTGATTATCCGCCGGGGCACGGGTAATTAGTGTTTGTCCATAATGTCTGATATCTGCGTTGCTGCTCACATTTTAAATCCTCGAATACCTTAGTATACCGCGGTTTAAAATGCTCACGCGCCTTGATCTCGAACATTCTGAACAAACACTACGAGTTTATTGACAGACTCTAATTAGTGTCTGTCAATAAAGTAGTCAAAATGTTTAACCGGACATGTGTCTGTTCAGAAGGTTCCATTTGCAAGGCTCGCGCGGTCCGAAAAC
>CAZBJH010000093.1:0-14007 GCA_964492185.1 uncultured Bacteroidales bacterium
ACAGAAGAATATCTTAAATTAATGCAGAATTCAACGCCAAATTAAACTAGAGCCAATATATATTCGAATGAGAAAATTTATTATTGCCGTAGCTCTTCTGGGGTGTATATTTGTTTTAAATGCCCGGGAGAAAACGATTGACGAGCTGGTTGTACGCCGGATTGCCGACAGGATCCTGGAAGAAACAAAACATGGATTCATCAGCTGGCCGGGACGCGAGTTTTACAGCAAAGCTGAAGATATTCCCGAAGATGTTTTTGTAAGGTATGCCAGTGAGTATATAGACTGGCATTATGTCAACGGGGTGATCAATATAGCAATGGTCGACCTGGGCGAATACCTGGATGAGCAGAAATATGTCAATCATGCTATTAACATGATCAACCTGGGATTGGATAATTACAGGGTTTTTGAAGAACGGTATGATGAGGAAATGCCAGGGTACGGGTATCCTTACAGTCAGCTGATAAGGATGAGGGAGTTGGATGATTGCGGGGCTATCGGGGCCAGTGCTGTTGAGGTATATAAGCGAACAAAGGATAAACAGGTAAGAGATTATCTTGAGAAGGTGTCCGATCATATTCTGGAGAAACAGGATCGTTTGGATGACCTTACGCTTGTCCGCAAATTTCCTCATGAAATGACACTTTGGGCTGATGATTTGTATATGAGTGTTCCATACCTGGCACGTATGGGTGACCTTACCGGTGAGATAAAATATTTTGGGGATGCTGTCACCCAGGTGTTGAATTTTTATGATTACCTGTGGAATGAGGATAAAGGATTGTATTACCATGCTTATTATGCCGATCTGGAGCGAAACGGCGTGGCACACTGGGGTCGCTGCAACGGCTGGGTTATGATGGCAAACGTACATCTTATGAACCTGTTGCCGGAAGATCATCCCGGGAGGGAGGATATACGGTCCAAGCTTGAGAAACATATCCTTGGTATAGCAAAATATCAGAACGGGAATGGTTTGTGGCATCAGTTGCTTGATAAAAGCGATTCGTATGAGGAATCCTCCTGTACGTCTATGTTTGTGTATTCCATTGCCCGTGCGGTAAATATGGGCTGGATTGATAAAAGGTATTCATCTGTTGCCCTGACCGGTTGGGAAGGACTGAAGGAACATATGATCACACACGACGGCCGGCTGAAAAATGTTTGCGTGGGAACAGGTATACAGGATAACCTGGTGTTCTATTATAACCGTCCTGCCCGCCTGAACGAAGCCCATGGCCTGGGAGCCGTGATCGAAGCCGGGATCGAAATATTGCGGCTTAAAGAAGAAACAGCATCAGATGGGGAGAGGTGATCTGCGAATGTTCATATAAGCCGGATATCAAAATTCCCGGCCAGACACTGAGTATTTAACCGGAGTGCGTCAATAAACTCTTAATGGTCAAACATATAAAAACATATATTATGAAAACAAGGCATTACCTTACGGTTATAATTATTATTCTGATCATTGTCTCCTGCAAAAGGAAGACAGGTGATAAGGAATCGTTGGTTAACCTGCAGGTTGATCTGGCTCAAACAACAGGATCAATGGACCAGGTATGGTCATGGTTCGGGTACGATGAACCGAATTACACATATATGGAGAACGGTAAGAAGCTATTGTCTGAAATAGCTGATTTTAGTCCGGTACCCGTCTATGTGCGTGCACACAATCTGCTGAATACAGGAGATGGCACTCCTGCACTTAAGTGGGGATCGACCAATGCCTATACTGAAGATGAAAATGGTGATCCTGTGTATGACTGGACAATTATTGACAGTATTTTTGACACTTATATCGAACGGGGAATGAAGCCTTTGGTTGAGATCGGGTTTATGCCCAAAGCTCTTTCGGTAAACTCTGAACCATATAAGCATAACTGGAAACCGGGGGCTGAATACGGGGAGATCTATACCGGCTGGGCTTATCCGCCGTCAGATTATGAAAAGTGGGCCGGACTGGTTAATAACTGGGTGAAGCATTCGATCGACCGTTACGGAAAAGAGGAAGTGGAAAGTTGGTACTGGGAAGCATGGAATGAGCCTAATATCGGATACTGGCAGGGAACAACGGAAGAGTTCCTGAAATTGTATGATTATACTGCCCATGCAGTGAAGAGTGCACTGCCGACAGCCATGTTCGGGGGTCCGCACAGTACAGGCCCTTCATGGGATGAGGCAGCGGACTTTTTAATTACTTTTCTTGACCATGTTTCAACAGGTACGAATTACGTTACCGGTGAAACCGGATCACCACTTGATTTTATTGCTTTTCATGCCAAAGGCAGTTCAGAACTTGTTGACGGGATCATACAGATGAACCTGGGAACACAGCTTCGTGATATATCGCGGGGATTTGAGATCGTGTCGTCATATCCTGAGTTTCGCAAACTGCCTGTTATTATTGGCGAGTCCGATCCTGAAGGTTGCGCTGCCTGCTCTGTTGAGGATTATCCCGAGAATGCTTACCGCAACGGAACTATGTATTCAAGTTATACGGCAGCTGCTTTTGCACGGAAATACAGGTTGGCTGATACCTTTGACATCAATCTGAAAGGAGCTGTTACCTGGGCATTTCAGTTTGAAGACCAGCCATGGTTTAACGGTTACCGGAGCCTTGCTACAAACGGGATTGCCAAGCCTGTTCTGAACGTGTTCCGTATGTTTGGCATGATGCAGGGTGACCGTGTTAAGGTTTCGGGTGATATTGCATATGATTATATTACGGTGCGTGATTCAAGCGTACGTGGTGAAGCACCGGATATCAACGCACTGGCTGCTGTCGATTCATCCGGAGCAACAATAATGGTATGGAATTATCATGATGTGGATATCACGGGAGCGGTTCACCGTGTTAACATGGATATCAAAGGTGTTCCTGCAGGGAAGGTAAAGATGTTGCATTACCGGGTTGACACCGAAAACAGTAATTCATACAATGCATGGATTGCAATGGGTTTTCCGCAGAAACCTTCAGCCAGTCAATATGCAGAACTTGAAAAAGCATCTGAATTGCAATTATACCGCCAGCCTAAAGATATAGATGTGCAGGATGGAAAGGCAGAGATCAGTTTTTTACTGCCCAGGCAGGCAGTTTCCCTGGTGAAGCTGGAGTGGAAAACAGAGTGAGTAAGTTTTCCGCTAAAACATCAGTTTTTCCTTAAGGCTTTTCATACCGTTTTTGCTGACCCTGATGGTTGTGCCGTCTTTAAGCTTTGCAATATAGCTGTCTTTGGCATAGGGCTCGAGCTGAACTACCTGATCGATCTTTACAATGTATGATCGGTGAACCCTGATGAAGGTGTCAGGATCGAGGTGCGTTTCAAAAAATTTCATGGTTCCCTGTTTCAGGTGCTTTGATGTATCTGTATAAAGCATTACATAATCATCCTGCGCCTCAAGATAATTGACTTTTTCCATAGGGATGACCTTGATTTTTGAGCCTGTTTTGACAACAACACGTTCAAGTTTTTCAGTCAGCGGCTCATGCACCATTTGTTCGATCTTCCTTCTGTTTTCTCCCTTCCGGGCCTGTATACGTCCAATTGCCTTTTCAACAGCCTCATGAAGCCGTGCTTTTGAGTAGGGTTTTAAAAGGTAATCGACTGCATTTAATTCAAAAGCTTTTATTGCATACTGATTAAACGCGGTGGTAAATATAACTTCCGGCTTTCTGTCGGCTACTTCCATCATCTCGAAACCATTAAGCTTGGGCATTTGTATATCAAGAAAAACAAGGTCGGGATCCAGATCATTTATAGCCTTTATACCTTCAAACCCGTTTTCGCATTCGGCTATTATTTTAATATCATTCCTGGTGCCCAGGTAATTTCTTATCAATTCCCTGGCAAGTTCTTCGTCTTCAACAATAATGGCATTAATGGGATTCATGGCTTTCTTATTTTTATTGTTCGTCAAACTGCGGAAAACGCAATGTAATCTCAAATGTATGGTCAGTTTTATTTATAAAAAACAGATCATCACGGGCGTACATAATAAGCATTCGTTTATTGATATTTGAAATACCTATTCCTTCACCTTTTTTCATTACTGTTTCAGGATCAAAATCATTCAGCAGGGTGACTTCGAGCATCATGTTTTTGCTTTTACATTCGATGGTGATGCTGGAAGTGCTTGTGCTTTCATATACACCGTATTTAATGGCATTCTCAATAAGAGGCTGCAGTATAAGTCCCGGAAGCTTTTGTTCAAGACATTTTTCATCAATGTTTTTATGGACTACCAGCCGTTTACCAAATCGTATTTTTTCAATATCAAGATACCTGCTGATATTTTGAAGCTCATCCTTCATGGATGTGAGCTGTTCCTGTGAATGCGACAGGGAATACCGCAAAAATTCCGAAAGTTTAATGACCATTTCCCGCGCACGTTCAGGACTGATAAGTGTGAGTGAACTGATGGAATTAAGGCTGTTGAATAAAAAGTGGGGGTTGATCTGTGATTTAAGTGAGTTAAGTTCGGATTCCTTAACCAAAGCTTTAAGTTCGGATTCCCTGGTAAGCTTTTCTTTAAAATTCTGATAATATATCATCAGGTAATACACCAGCACAATAAGAATGTAGAATAACACTCCCGTTCCGGCCCTGACTGGCAATGAGGCGCTGAGTTGTGCTATATAACGTGAATTGTCGGGAAAAGAAAGGCTCAGGATACTGTAGGATACCCATAACCATAAGCCCACTGATATTATGCAGGCCATGATGTGGTATAACAGGAAGCTTATGATTTTTCCTTTTCTGGTGTTCTGAAAATAGACCGGAAACCATAAGCCCAAACCGATAACTGAGAAAAGAAAATTGAATACTATGCCTTCACTGATGGATATGCCCGCGGGGAAATTGTAAAAAACCATCAGTAATAAGATATGGATGGCCATAAGCAATACCCATACGATTGCATAGGTCAATAAATACTTCCGGTTGAGTATTACAGGGTTAAACATTTAAAAACTTTTAATCTCACCACCGCCGAACAACACGAATCCTTTGATGATCAGTTGCTTGTCGCGGGTAAGCTCGGGATCTACCGGCATAGTACGGTGTTTGTCACTGAATCCGCCAAATACGGATGTTACCTGTATCTTTATGTTCCATTCCTCAGGCACGATCAGCTTGGTTCCTCCGAATATGGCAAGCACATCGATATAATTCTTGCCCGGAGCCAGCTTTGATTTGCTCATATTAAAGTTCGACCCTCCGAAAATTGCCGTTATCCTTCCTCCTTTAAAATTCTGAGATGTAACTATCCGGTCCCCCCCTCCAAAAATTGCCGTATCATCAATGATGTCTTCATTTTCCACGATCAGTTCATCCTGGTCATGGTCTATCTTCCTTCTGAATATCATAAGGATTCCTATAAGTATAAGTAGTGAAGGCCAGAACAGCTGCCAGAAATTTATGTCTATATCAATAAAATCACGCAGGTAGAATGCCCCGCCAACGGCAATGAGAATGATACCCGAGGATTTGTTTTCCTTACCAGCCAGCATGATCACACCAATACCTATGAGTATCATCTCCCAGCGGAAGAAATACCGTCTTATCTCATAGGAAAATACCCCGAAATTACTTGCCAGTAAGGCCAGTCCTATTATTATTATCAGAAATCCTATGAGTAATCGTTTCTCTTTCTTTTCGTGTTCCATAATATGGATCTTAGTTGATTTGCATTTCAAATTTAAAAGTATGGATTTAATTATAAAATAAAAATTCGGTAAAGCCTTTGTTATTATCGGTAAACAAGAATATGGCCCGGTTTATTTATGAGGGATAATTTGATGCCACCGCTAAATATAAAGGTGACACGAGGCTGGTGGATTGTATTTCAGGGTGGAAGATATGAGGGTTAAATTTTTCGGGCGTGGTTTTGTAAAACAGGTGTTTTATATTCAGGGTTTTTTCCTACATTTATACTACTATAATTTCAGGATGAAGAACGTAGTAATATATTTCGAAAATAAGGTCAGACAATATGAATGAACAAATTCGAATTATGCCCTGCCTGGATATGCAGAACGGACGGGTGGTCAAGGGTGTCCATTTTGTTAATATACGTGATGCGGGAGATCCGGTGGAATGTGCCAGAGCTTATTGCGAGTCGGGCGCTGATGAGATTGCCATGCTTGATATTACCGCGACCGTTGAAAACCGCGCGACAATGATCGATGTGGTCAGACGGGTTGCCGGGGCAGTAACTATACCATTTACGGTTGGCGGCGGTATTTCAGATGTTAAATCGGCGGATGCTATTCTCGGGGCGGGAGCCGATAAGATATCCACGAGCAGCGCGGCTTTCCGCGATCCGGATCTGATTGGGGAAATGGTTAAAGCCTTTGGGCCTGACAGGGTGACGGTTGCTATTGATGTGGATCGCAATGACACCATGCCTTCAGGCTATGAGGTATATATAAACGGGGGAAGGACCCCTACAGGCACTGATGCCATCGAATGGGCCAGGCGTGTGGACGGGTATGGCGTGCCCGTGATCCTTCCAACAAGCAAAGCCGGTGACGGGGCGCAGACGGGCTATGACCTGCCTGTTATCCGGGCGATAAAGAGAGCTGTTAATGCTGAGGTTGTCGCGTCGGGCGGTGCAGGAAAATCAGAACATTTTAAGGAAGCAGCGGATGCAGGTGCAACTATTTTACTCGCGGCTTCAGTGTTCCACTTTGGCATTATTAAGATACCGGATTTGAAGGACTACCTGAAAAACCAGGGATTGAGTGTGAAAGTATAATAAAATAGTCAAAATGTTTAAACGGTCACGTGTCCGTTCAGAAGGTTCGGGATCAGGGCGCGTGTTCATTCTGTTATGACGAAGTAATTTAAACTGGTAATTTTCAAACTTAGTGATGGTCCGGACGTAAAAAAAATCATATATATAAATGATTATCCCTGAAAACATGAAAAGAAAAACGGTTTATTTATTTGTTGTTCTGTGTTCAGGTATTATTATGCCACAGTGTTCCAAGGATAACGGGGGTATTAACTTTTTTACTGTCAATCAGGACAGGGATTTTGGAGAGCAGTTGGACAGTCTGATCATAAATACCCCGGAGGAATATAATGTGCTGGATGCCTTCGATTACCCGGATGCATATGATCACATTGAGGACATTATGAATTCCATATTGAATGCTGATGAGATCAAACGGAAAAATGATTTTGACTGGACCGTACGTATCATCGATGAGGATATTTTGAACGCGTTTGCCGCGCCGGGCGGATATTTGTATTTTTACACGGGTTTGATGAAATACCTTGATAATGAAGCTCAGCTTGCAGGCGTTATGGCACATGAGATAGCACATGCGGACCGGCGGCATTCAACGCAACAGATGACCAAGGTGTACGGATTTCAGGTGTTGTTATCTATACTGATGGGTGATGATCCTTCAAAACTGGCAGAGATAGCTGCAGGTCTTGCATCGGGTCTCAGCCAGCTTGCTTTTAGCCGTGATCATGAATATGAAGCAGATGAATATGCTGTTAAGTATACAGCAGATACTAAATATTACCCAAAAGGAATCTCCGGTTTCTTCGAAAAAATGAATGAGGCGGAACAACAGAACAGGCCGCCCGAGTTTTTAAGTACCCACCCTGACCCCGGGAACCGACTTGAAGCGATAGATGAGGTATGGCGATCACTGGGAAGCCCTGACGGCGGAACGTTTGAGAATGATTACTCGGATTTTATGGCTATGCTTCCCTGAGGAAGTTAATGAGCTTATATGTTTGACAACAAAAAAAGCCATGCTTTAATGATTCAACCCATCCCTGCCGCAAGTCTGTGACTTGTGGCTTCCGGCTTCTTTTGACCCACCCCTAACCCCTCCAAGGAGGGGAATAGCTGCAGCTAAAAAGAAGATTTTATCTCATCAACAATTCAACGATTCAACGATTCAACAGTATAACAATTCAACAATTCACCAGTTCAACATGATCATAAGCCTCTGTTCAGCCAGGAAGATGCAGGTCCCTTAAAACATAATTCTATACTGCATCATGGGGAATATTGCCATCTGGTAAACATATTTTTCCGAGTTGTTGGCTTTATCGTAAGTCATGTAAAGCGGATTTGACCTGTTTGTAATATTTTGTACGTCAAAAGCCCATTCCTGTGACACTCTGCGGGAGTCCATACGGAAAGCGATCCTCAGGTCAGCCCTGAAATAGTCTTTAAATTTTTCACTAAAGGCACGGTTATGATCATAGCGGGCTTCACCAGCCTGGTATGATGCTTCAAGATCGAGAGGGGTATATCGTTGTCCCCCGGCAGCAGATACTCTGGCATCGACAACAATCCATTTTTTGTTTTTCCCGTCTTCTTTTTTGCTATTCAAAGCAAATTCTTTTCCTCCAAGAATATTAACAACATATTTGTTGTCGAAGGCCGTTGAGCGCAGTTGCCCATCGCTGCCGCGATATTTGGAATCAAAAAGTGATGCTGTGAAAAGGTAATAGAAACCTTTGTCCATAAATTTTTCGAAGGTGATCTCCAATCCGTAGTTTCTGCCAGTTCCTCCCATTTCCAGCGAATCGGTAAAAAGAACATTCATACGGCTGTCGTTCAGCAGGGAAAAGCTGTTTGACTTGTTATCAACTGGTGCATCGGTAATATCCTGGTAATAGGATTCAATTTTCAGGCGAAGGGTGGGATTGATAGACCAGTCGTAAGCCAAAACATAATGATGGCTTTTAAAAAAGGACAGGGATGTATTTAATGTGCCTGTGATATCGTTTTGTATGCTGCCGGGATAATAAAAATGATATATTGAAGGAAGCATGCTGTGATAGCCGTACCCGAATGAAAGCCTGTGACGGGTATTGAGAATGTATTTTATTCCTGCCCTTGGTTCCAGTGTGGTAAGATCATTCAGTTCGAACAGCTGTGAATGTATTCCTGCATTTATTATGAGGTTATTCGTAAACCGGTATTGACTTTGCAGGTATAATTGCAGTAATTGTGCTGATCCCGATCTGTCAATGGAGGGCTCAAACCTTTCTTTATCAGCTTCATACACTCCGTCGCTTATGTTATCCATCATATGTTTATAATTAATCCCCGCGCGAAGATTGAGTTTTGAACTGTATTTTTTATTAAGGTAAAAGGCAGCGATGAAATTAGTGGAGCTATAGTTGCTTCTCACAAAGGGGTGTTTTGACAGATCTTCGACGTCAGTCGAATCAATATCATTACTGTTATGTATTGTTGTTGTTGCCAGTGTGAATTTTGTGTATGTGGAAGCATTAACAGGATAAAAATGATTTATTCCCAGTACGCCGACCTTATTTTTGTTATATATGTCAAGGTGTTCTTCGTTATAATAATTTACAGCTGTTTCCGTGGTATCTGTTATCCGGGACAGCAGGTCGATATGATTTATACCGCCCATACCAAAAATGGAAAACTTACCTGTGTTTTTCGTGGGAAAGTTGACCTTCAGGGCAAGGTCCTGATAATAAGGGATAGCGGTTCCCGTGCCGAATTCCATACCCAGCTTGCTCATCACCTCAAGGGTGGATAAGCGGTAATTGATGAGGTAAGAAGAATTATTTTTTTTGCTTACCGGCCCTTCAGCCCCGGCTTCAAATCCGTTAAATCCTATCTGGCCCAGGAATTCATGCTTTTTGAAATTGCCGTTCCGCATTTTCAGATCAAATACCCCTGAAAAGCAGTCTCCGTATTCAGCGGGGAAGGCACCGGTGAGGAAGTCGGAGTTAGCCAGCACATTGTTGTTAAGCATGCCGACAGGCCCTCCGGTCTGGCCAATAAAGCCAAAATGGTTGGGATTCGGGATTTCAATACCTTCAAGCCTCCAGAGCAGCCCGTTTGGTGAGTTTCCACGGATCACAATATCATTAACAGCATCATTAGCCGTGCTTACCCCGGCATAATTCGTTGCCATACGTGCTACATCATTTCTGGCACCGGCAAAACGCTGGCTCTCTTCAACCGAAAAAGTGCGTGCACTGATAGTGGCCATGGTATTGTTAGTACCCTTTTTGTTCCCGGAGGCTTTTACTACCACCTCATCGAGGTTTTCCACAGATTCTACCAGTTCTATCTCCAGCACCAGTTCTTTTCCCGAGGTGAAATTAAGGTTGGTAAGGTTTGCAGGGAGATACCCTACATAAGATATTTGCAGGTGATGCCTTCCCAGGGGAAGTCCTTTGATCTCAAAATATCCGTCAGGACCGGTAACTGTACCTTCAATGATTTTTCCGTTTATCACGGCAACGTTTGCCCCGGGAAGGGGAACCTGGCTTTGTTTGTCAATAACCCTTCCCCTTATGGTTTGTGTAAAATCCTGTGCCGAAGTTAATGTCTGGTTGAAAATACAAAACAGAAAAATAATACGCGGTAATCTCATTTTTGTTAATGGTTGATGAAACAGTTTAGTTTGGTTTAGTGTATGATTTTCTATCATGGAATGACAGATAATCATATATTAAGTTGCATTATTAATTAAAAAAATATCATTTTTTGATTGCTTTCAAAAAACATACCATAAATATTTGTGAAAACATCCACAAAATTCCTTCCCGGAAGACGGGGTTTCGAACTGCCTCGCGAACAGTTAGGCCTTCTTTTTTATTCCCTGACACGTTTGTGGACACTCCGTCAGGTTATTTTTCACACAAAAAAGAAGGCAAACAGATCACAGTTCCGAAAAATTTTTGGAATTACTATTATATGGTTGTTAAGTTCAACAGACAATCAAAGCAGATCAAGCCTTGCTATAACTTTTTTTGATCGCTATATATCGTGTGTGTAGCTTTAAATTTAAAGTCAATATTGGGTAGTCCAAATCCGGTATTAATGGTCTGAACCTAACGCATGAATAATACAGGCTAAAACACGATTGAGATAAATATTTTCAGTGTGGATCCGTCACCTCTTTTTTGCTCAGGTGTGCCTTAATTCCTATATTGTTACACTGCTTTTGTCTTATTAATCGTATAAATTCCTTTTCTAAAAAATAAATGCAAATCACAATTATTAATACTGACCCCACCACTACAAATATTAAATTTGTTATACTTCCAAATATTCCTAATAAAATATTATCTTTCAATGAATCGGAAATTAGAAAATAACTCATTAAAATACTTGCTAAATTAGCTACGGAATGTATTAAAATAGGAAATGCTATGCTTCTTGCTTTATAATAAACCCATCCTGAAAAACTGCCAATTATTAGACCAAATACAAATTGTGTAGGATCTAAGTGCGTTATTCCAAAAATTAAACTAGAAATTAAAATGGATTTTGTTGGAGAATGTTTTTTTAATAAACTATCCAGGATTATACCTCTAAAAATTAATTCCTCAAGTATTGGAGAAGCAATTACGAATTGAAGGAAAGCAAAAATGCCAGTTTGTCCTCCACCATTTATTAACGCTTCTTTGGCATTTTCTGACATCGGGATTAAAGCTGAAATGGGTGATACTATTCCACAATACAAAAATATTGTTCCAATAATTACGAATGGAATTACGCGTATATTTTCAATTGAAATATTAAACGAAATGTCACCTGTCTTTTTCTTTTTAATTTTACATATAATCCAGAAAGTTATCCCTACTGACAAAAGGTAAGTGATGAGCATTGATGCTTCATATCCAATCAATTTGCTTGTCATGAAATACACTGGACTAAATATTATAAAACCTAATATTAACATTCCACCGATTCCAAAGCTTTGAGCAATGTTAGGATAATTTTTCATAGTAGATCCTGACGTTTGTTGGTTTTATGATTGTATACAAACGGTGTAAATTCGTGGTTTATATTTTTTTGCAATCAATTGTAACGAAGGGAACGCTTAATTTTATTAATCCGTCAGTCTTTGAACTACTATTTAATTTATTTTCTATTTGTTCAAATACTTTTTCATGTTTATCAGATGGAATTATCTCTTTCCACCCGTCAATAAAGGCAAGTCTGATGAAATGATGATTTAACATTGTTGTCCCATCCACGAATTTGTACTCAAATTTTTCATGGTTTATAGAATCAATTGAGAATCCATGTGACTTAATTTGCTCAAGATATTGGTCAATTGGTTTCCGTTTTTTATAAATCTGATTTTGCATTAGTTTTAATGAATTATCCAGTTGTAAAGCTGTTAAAACCTTCTGCATTGTCGAATAAAACTCAATCATGGTATCATTTAAATTCATTGTCTGGATAAACTGCCCGTTTTTTTTAATAACCCTGGCACATTCTGATAACGACTTATCAAGGTCAGCTACATTATTTAATCCGTTATTGCTTACAATCAAATCAATAGAGTTCTCAGCCAGCGGTATATTTTCAGCAACTCCACGAATAATTTCAATATTTTTGATTTCATAGAATTTAATTTTTTTCAAAGCTCTGTCAATTGCGGCATCCCATGGGTCAATTCCATAAATTTTTGAATCTTTACCCAATCGCATGGCAATTTCTGTTAAAGGAAATCCAGCACCAAATCCAATATCTACTGCATGAATTCCTTTCTTATATCTAATTCCATCAAGTAGTTTTAATCCAAATGGAGCTGCCCATAAGGGCAATTCATCATATACTTCAACAAGTCTTTCTGAATTATAATCCCAGTCTGTTTTTAAGTACTTCGTCATATTTTAGGCTTTTCATCGAATAAGCATTTAACAACCAATGTTTTATGCGCATCGCCTATGTGTGCCCCTTTACATGCAGGGGCACACATAGGCGATGCGCATTAGAAATCCGAAAAATACAAATTTATTTTAGAAATGAGTTATGCTTAAAACAGTAAACCTGTAGTTAAATTCACAGGTTGCAACAACAGACAGCTGAACCTACCCCAATAAATGCTTTTCTGCACTCCTGGCAACGTGAAAAAATATGTGCCTGAAATTGCAATACTTGCAAAGATAATGAACTCGCATTGTACACTATTAAAAATTATGGGATTTGTTGTTATCACGAGTGCCTTCCGTACGAATTTGCAATTTGTGTCTTACCTGGTCGGTAATATGTGAATAGGGTTACGGAGATATTTTTTTAAAGGCTCAATTTCACCTCCAAAACAACCCTTTGGGAACCTGATAAGGGTGAAAATAGACTTAATCCACAGATAATGAGGTTTATATTTCGGTCCGGCCCTTAGTTATTCCCTATTGTTGAAAGGAATTACTTCAAAACAATTATCATTTATATAAATGTTTCAATGAATCCATCAGATTAGAGATTTCAGCAAATGGTTTATCGTAATGTTTAAGATAAATATTACTGTGAAATTCGTTGATTTCCTTTAAAACCGGTAATGTTTTTTTCCATCTGTTTGGGCTGATACAGGCAAGAAATGCATTATTTGCTTCAATCATGCGGGAGTTCGCTTTTTTTAATAACTCATGGCCGTCTTTTGTTAATATTAGAATTTTCGCACGTTTATCTTCAGTATCGGGTAATTCTTGCACAAAATTATTTTTTACCAGTCTTCTTATTGTATCCATACCCGTTGTATATTCTACCAGATGAATATTAATTAGATCTGTTTTTCTTGCTTTATTTATTTTATCGATAGTATATAAAAAAAGGTATTCTAATCGGGAATTTAAGGGTAAACCTGCCAGATATTTCCGGATATAAAAATCTTCAAGCCGTGCAATCCTTATGATATATTCCTGAAACTGTAATTTTGGTTCCAGTTTGCTTAAATATAGTTCTCTTTCTGACCTTAAATTTTGATCATATTTTGTCTCATATTTTGTATTGACAATAGAATTCTCTTTGATTTGGGTTGCCATCCACTCCGAAAATTTTAAAAGATTGTGTTCTTCAAATTCTTCATTTTCGTACACTTCCCATAAATCTATTAGCTGCCTTATTATTTTGTATTTACTCTCCATATGATTTAAAACATTTTAACAAAAATAAATATTAATGCTTATATATAATAAACGATAATCTGCGAAAGCTTCGCGGCGGGTTACTACAGCTTCAGCTTCC
>CAZBJH010000094.1:0-13974 GCA_964492185.1 uncultured Bacteroidales bacterium
CTAAATAGTGTCTGTCCATAATGTCCGATATCCGCGTTGCTGTCAAAATTTTAAATCCTCGAATACCTTAGTATACCGCGGTTTAAAATTTTCGCGCGCCTTGATCTCGAACATTCTGAACAAACACTACGAGTTTATGGACAAACTCTAAATATAATCAACAATGGAATTAAATGGGATTTATTGATTGATTGATTGATAGGATTAGTTTATTATCAACGCGATTATCAAATGTTACGTTTAGACATAATTATGTTACTCTTGAACAGGCTTATAAATTCTATAAAAAGTAGATTTGCCACTAGTAAAAATTCAATTGTTACAAACATTATAAATTTGAATATGTCATCAGAAAATCCTGTAAAAAGTTTAACCAAACTACAAAATAAGTTTGTGAAATATGGATATTAACAGTGATGAAATTTAATGGATGGATTATTTGAATATTAAAAGTTGAAAGAACTAATTTTTATGGTTTGTGTAAAAACTATTTTTTAACACTAGTGTCCGAATAAAAATCAGAAATTCGATATTAGTCGGATAATAGTGATTTTTTAACTAAAATTAAAACTACACGATGGGAAAACTAATTATTAATTATTTAAATTCCTTTTCCTTAAATAATCGGAGAATTCATGCTTATATTATAAGGTATGGTTTCATATTAATATTGATTATTTACGGAACAAACCTTTTCGCACAAAATGCGCGAAATGTACAGGGTATAGTTGTGGATTCTGATCAGAGCCCAATTATTGGTGCAGCTGTATATCTCAAGGGAACTACTATAGGTACCGTTACAGATGTGGATGGGAAATTTTCCTTGGCAATTCCTTCAACAGAAGAACACATTATCATTGTATCTTATGTAGGTATGCTCTCTGAGGAAATCAGCATTGCAGATCAGGATTATTTGGAAATTGTTCTTGTCGAAGATATTCTTCAACTTGAAGATGTCGTAGTGATAGGATATGGCGTGCAAAAAAAGGCAAGCCTTGTTGGTTCCATATCACAAACTTCAGGAAAAGATCTCGAACGGTCAGGTGGAGTATCCAGTGTTGGAGCCGCACTTGCAGGAAAATTGCCAGGGGTGATCACGTATAGTTCAACTGGCATGCCTGGAGCAGAAGATCCGAAAATTGTCATACGCAGCATTAGTTCCTGGAATAACAGTGAACCATTAATTTTAGTCGATGGTGTAGAACGTCCAATGAGTACAGTTGACATTTCTTCAATTCAGAATATTTCCGTTCTAAAAGATGCATCTGCCACCGCGGTTTATGGTGTAAAAGGGGCAAATGGTGTAATATTAATTACTACCAAACGTGGTAAACAGGGTAAGGCACAAGTCCAGGTTAGGACCAATACTACAGCGAAAGTAGTGTCAAAATTACCGGAAAAATATGATTCATATGATTCATATATGCTTCGAAACACTACTATCGAGCGGGAACTTGGTATTTCCCCAAAAGGATGGCTCGATTATACTCCAAAGGAAATAATCGAGAAATTCCGTAATCCGGCAAACACTGAAGAATTGGATCGATATCCTAACATTGATTGGGAAGATGAATTGTTTAAAGGCTACGCGATGTCCTACAATACAAGTGTGAATGTTTTAGGAGGTACTGAATTTGTAAATTATTTTTCTTCCATTGATTATTTGAATGAAGGTGACTTATTTAAGGAATTTGAAAATGGAAGGGGATATAATTCAGGATACGGGTTTAATCGTATCAATATCCGCACTAACCTTGATATTAACCTAACAAAATCAACTTTATTTTCTGCCAATTTATTTGGTTCGAGAGGGGTGCGTAAGGTGCCGTATCTGGCTAGAGATGATGATGCCATCTTTTGGTCATCTGCTTACCTCACGGCACCGGATGCAATGCACCCGATATATTCTGATGGAACTTGGGGTTTTTACGCGCCAAGGGATGTTGATGTGCCAAATTCAGTAGAGAGGTTGGCTACTTCCGGAGTTGAAAAGAAAACAACCACAAATATAACAACAGATTTCATACTTACACAAAAATTAGATGCGCTCTTAAAAGGTTTAAGTGTCAAAGCAAACCTTTCTATTGACAATACTTTTAGGAATACAGGACACGGTATTAACGATTACTACAACTACGCCCAACGCAAATGGGTCAATACTGAATCCGGAGAAGTAGTTTATGCCGAAAAAATTAATCAGGGCACTCAATTGGATTACTCGGAAAACATCTCCTGGACTGCAGTGGGAGGAAGTTTAGATCGCAATTCCATCTATAGGAAATTGTATTACTTTGGGCAATTAAACTATGATAGGATTTTTGGAAAACATATTGTAACCGGTATGGGGCTTTTTAGCCGTGAAACGTGGGCACGGGGTTCTATGTTCAATATTTACCGTGAGGACTGGGTTTTCCGTGCAACTTATAACTATGCATCAAAATACCTGGCAGAAGTGAATGGCGCCTATAATGGATCTGAGAAATTTGGGCCGGGTTACCGTTTTGATTTTTTCCCATCATTTTCAGCTGGATGGATGATAAGTGAAGAATCGTTTATGCAGAAAATCGGTTTTCTTGGTATGTTGAAATTTCGAGGTTCTTGGGGTAGGGTTGGCGATGATGCTGCAGGAGATCGCTTTTTATATAAGGATATTTGGGCTTATGGGGGAAATGCCCAAATGGGTGATATTCCCAGCAACACCCCATATACGTTTTATCTTATTGATCGCTTAGGAAACCCTGATATTTCATGGGAAATATCTGAAAAAAGGAATCTTGGTATTGATTATTCATTTTTTTCCGGTTTTATGGCAGGTTCATTTGATATGTTCAACGACCATAGGTCCAGGATACTGATTGTAGGTAATGACCGTGCGGTTCCGTCATATTTTGGTGCCGATGCGCCAACCGGTAATCTCGGTGAGGTAAAAAGTAACGGCTATGAGTTTGAGCTTAGATTGAACCATGTCTTTGCTAACCAATTACGTCTTTGGGCAAATACAAACTTTACTCACGCCAAAAATGAAATTATTTTCAGCGATGACCCTGAATTTTCACCTGATTACCAAAAATCAGAAGGTTATGCCATTGGGCAGACCAGGGCTTACCTGGATTATGGATTTATTGAATCTTGGGATGACGTATATGGAAGTACCCAAAGAATTTCTGATAATCTTAATAAAATTGCCGGTGATTTCAATATAATCGATATAAACGGTGATGGGGTAATTGATACATACGATCGAGCACCATATCAATATTCAGGTGTTCCTCAAAATACATATAGTAGTACTTTTGGGATGGAATGGAAAGGTTTTGCTTGTTTTGTTCAGTTTTATGGTGTATCCAACGTAACTCGTGAAGTTACCTTCCCTACCTTTAGGGTTGCTTCAAACGTAGCGTATGTAGAAGGAACATATTGGAATAAATATGATGGGGGAGAAAACCCTTATCCTCGTTGGACAACAACCTTGGGTGAAGATGCTGCCGGTACACGATATTTATACGACGGATCTTATTTACGTTTGAAGAATTTAGAAATCTCTTACTCTTTCAATTACAGCAAAATTAATGCATTAGGTATGGAATCATGTAGGCTATATTTAAATGGAGATAACCTGTTGTTATGGACAGAAATGCCCGATGACCGAGAGTCTAATTTCAGTGGAAACTCAAGCAATGGGGCATATCCAACAGCAAGACGTTTCAATTTAGGTATTGATATAATCTTTTAATCAATTATTAGCATGAATAAATTAAATATAAAGATAAAATTTATATCCGTTTTTGTAATAGCGGGTATATCAGGATTGATGTCCTGTGAAGACTATCTTGACAAAGCCCCTCAAAGTGATATAGATACGGAAGAGGCATTTAAAAATTTCAGGAATTTTCAGGGTTTTACAGAACAGTTATACAACCATATTCCAATTCAAAGTGAAAATTGGTGGCACAACGATTGGAATTTAGGTGAGGAAGAATATTGGCAACCAAACGAAACACGTTGTCTATCCTATTCAATAGACAGGGGTAATTTCTGGGATTGGATGACCAAAGAGTATGGATGGTTTAAGATGGCACCGCAACCTTGGGAAGACGTTGAAGGAGATTATACCATAAGTACTCAAAAATCTGATAAAGGAAGACTTTGGGGTCTTTCATGGGCAGCAATCCGTACTGCCAATATAGGTATTGCCAATTTAGATAAACTAATTGAGGCAACCGGGGAAGAAAAGAATCTAATTGCCGGTCAGCTATATTTCTTCAGAGGTTGGTTTCACTTTATGCTGATTCAATATTGGGGCGGAATGCCTTATATTAACAGGGTATTGCCTTCTGATGAGGTGTTGCGCTTAGAGCGGTTAAGTTACCAAGCCATTTCAGATAGTATAGCTAACGATTTTCAAAAAGCTGCTAATTTACTTCCCGTGAATTGGGATGATACAAACCCGGGTAAAGCAACCTTAGGAAATAACAATCTGCGTATTAACAAAATCATGGCATTGGCATATTTGGGCAAAAACCTGCTTTGGGCAGGTAGTCCTCTAATGAATTTTGAATCTACAGGCAACCGTTCTTATAATACAGAATACTGTATTAGGGCAGCACAGGTTTTTGCAGAAGTACTTAAAATTTCTGAATCAACCGGCCGGTATGAATTGGCAGATTTTGAGGATTACTCCGAAATCTTTTATACTTATAATAAGGGGGGTAAACTTCCAGGGTTGAAGGAAGCTATTTTTATGGAAGGATTAGCAGAAAGTGGTAATCGTTGGCGTTGGAACCAGATAAACGACTACCGTCCAAAAACATTAATTAATTCCGGACTAAAAATCAACCCAACGTCGAATTATGTTCATTATTATGGTATGGCAAACGGCCTTCCAATTCCTGATGGTGTAAATGCAGACCCGGAATCCGGTTACGATCCAGAATACCCTTGGAGAAATAGAGACCCAAGGTTTTATCACGACATTATTTTCGATGGAATGAAATGTGCTTTAAACAGTGATGGTAGTTTGACAGAGGAAAGACAATATGCAAGCCTTTACACAGGTGGTCTTTATAGAACAAGCGATGGTGTACAGGGAGTTTTGACAGGTTATATGAACCAAAAATTTTCGTCTCAATTTTTAAACGAATTTGATGGATATCAAGATAATAATGTTTGCATAATGAGCTTTTTGCGTCTAGCTGATGTGTACCTTATGTATGCAGAAGCAGCTGCAGTTGGTTATAGTTCGCCAGACGGTAGTGTGCCGGACTATGATCTTACCGCCTTGGATGCAGTGAATAAGATTCGTGAACGCGCGGGCGCCGGACTTGTTAACAGCAAGTTCCTGGGAAGCACTGAAAGCTTTCTAAGTGAGTTGCGTCGTGAACGTGCTGTCGAACTGGCATTCGAAGGGCATCGTTTCGTCGATTTAAGACGCTGGCTGCTTTTAACTGAACAACCATATACATTTAAAAAAGCTGCCGAATTTGACCGCGATCCAACTGTATCCTCTGCAGAATTATATGCCAATCCTGCTGAAGCCCACGTACTGAATTACAGGGAAACCATGTTGATTGAAAGAAAATTAGAATCCAAGCATTACTGGTTTCCCCTTCCGGTATCTGATGTTAATATATACAGGGAATTTGAACAAAACCCGGGTTGGTAAAACGGGCTATATAATTGTACATCAACAATGTTATTTAAAAATGCCAGTTATCAACTAATTTTAAAAATTTTCGACAAAATGAAAAAGAATATACTAAATAATTATATTGCCTTGATTGCCTTGTGTACATTGAATTTGGCAATCATCAGTGCTCAGGAGGCAATAGACAGCACAGTAAATTCGGAAGGTATGCATTTGCAGGAAAATGAAGATAGTCTTGCAAATATAGCCTTTGGTAAGGTGTTAAAAAAAGATTTACTTGGAAGTGTTTCAATAATTAATACTTCCGAGCTAATGAAAAAAAATTATTCCACCAATATGTTGGATGGTTTGGAAAGCTATGTTGGCGGTTATACAGGAGCAATTTGGGGATTATCTCCCTTGATAATGGTAGACGGTGTTCCTCGCGACAATGTACTTTCATCAGAAATTGAAAACATCACTGTTTTAAAAGGGGCCAGTGCAGTAGTGCTTTATGGTAGCCACGCGGCGGATGGTGTAATTCTTATCACGACTAAGAGAGGGAAAACCAGCCCCTTAAGCATTGATGTACGTGCAAATTCCGGTCTATACGTGCCAAAAGCTTATCCAAATTACCTTGATGCGGCAAGTTATATGAATTTATATAACGAAGCTTGCCGTAACGACGGGATTTCGGAAAGATATTCAAGTGCTGAAATTTATAACACCGCGGCAGGAACAAATCCTTATAGGTATCCGGATATGGAGTTTTTTACATCTGATTATTTAAGAAAAACATATAGCAAAACGGATCTCACTGCTGAAGTATCTGGTGGAAATAAATTTGCTCGTTACTATACAAACTTTGGTGCTTCTTTCAACAATAATCTTATTAAATATGGTGAACAGAAGAATAATAGGGATTCCAGATATAATGTGAGGGCAAATGTGGATATGAATATTACCGATTGGTTATACGCTACTGCCAATGCTTCGATCATTTTTCAAGATAGCTATAGAGGTCATGGCGATTTTTGGGAAAGTTCGGCTTCACTACGTCCTAACTTGTTTTCTCCCGAGATACCGGTTAATATGCTTGACCAGAATATTCCGGCATTGCAAACGATTGTGGACAATAGCAATTATGTAATAAATAACAAATTTCTGTTTGGCGGAACAAGTACAAACCAAACAAACACATTTTCGGACATGTTGGCAGGAGGCTATACAAAATTCAAAGACCGTGTTTTTCAATTTGATGTGAGCGTGGGAGCAAACCTTGAAAATATTTTGAAAGGGCTGTCAATTGAAACAATGTATGCCATGGATTTTATAGATGGGTATACAACTAATTGGAGTGAAGCATATGCCTCATACGAACCTGTATGGGCAAACATAAATGGATCCGATGTTATAATTGATCTAACTAAATATAATAATGACGAGAATTCCACAAATGAATATGTTGGGAGCAGTTATTTTACACAGACCATAACATCGTCTACAAAACTTAACTATAGTCAAGTTTTTAATGATAAACATAACATAACTGCTGCTTTAATTGCCTGGGGAATAAAATACAATTATTCTTTCGATGAAGATCAAAATGATGGTGGAAGTGATTATCACGCAATTGGTGGAGCTAATCTGGGTTTTCAGTCTGCTTACAATTACAATCATATATACTATTTCGATTTTTCTAGTGCAATGGTCCATTCAGCAAAATTGCCGGAAGGAAATCGCAATGCATTTTCACCTGCTATAACAGTGGGTTGGCGATTAAGTGAAGAGAGTTTCTTTAGCGACAATGTTTCTTTTATTGATAACCTGAAATTAACTGCTTCTTATGCAGTTCTAAATCAGGATAAAGATATTTCTGAATATTACCTGTACAAAGGATATTTTAATGATGCAGGCAGATGGTATCAGTGGCGCGATGGATCAGCCGGAGGTTGGAATGTTACCTCAGTCCGTGGTGATAATCCTGATTTGACTTTCATTCAACGTAAAGAATTTCGTGTTGGATTAAACGGATCATTGATTGATAATATTATGACATTTGATGTCAACTACTTCTTAATCAATAAAAATGGATTTTTAACCAGGGGAGCTTCAACCATATATCCTTCTTATTATACAGATTTTCTGCCATATGTGAACTATAATAACAACAAATATACAGGAACTGATTTCACTTTGAACCTGAATTTGAAAATGGGGCAGGTGCATAATACTGTTGGTATCTCTGGTATGGTATATTCGTCTGAAGCTGTTCAAAGAGATGAAATTTATAATGATGATTATCAGTACCGCGAAGGCAAACCGTTGGAATCATCCTGGGGCTATATTAGTGAAGGTTTTTTCATTGATCAGGCAGATATTGACGGACATGCTACCCAAACATTTGGTGACGTGCAACCAGGTGACCTGAAATATAAGGATGTTAACGAGGACGGCATTGTGGATAATCGAGATCAAGTTGACCTTGGTGTTGGTGGTTGGCCGGCAACTCCCTTTTCTTATGGATTACATTACACTTTAAAATGGAAAAACTTTACCTTTTTTGCATTGGGGAGAGGATTTACTGGTGCAATCTCCTACAAAAACAGTTCATACTATTGGGTAAGAGGTACGGGTAAATATTCCGAAGTTGTATTGGGACGTTGGACTGAAGAAACAAAAGATGATGCAACTTATCCACGTTTAACAACAACAGATAACAGCAATAACTTTCTAAATTCAACTTTTTGGATGTACAAGACGAATCGCTTTGACCTTTCCAGGATGCAACTTACATACGATTTGCCAAATCGAATTTTTAAAAAGGTTAAATTATACGATATGAGTGTTTATATAAGTGGAGAAAGCCTGCTTACAATATCCAAAGAACGAGAGTTAATGGAATTAAATGTCGGAAGTGCTCCTCAAAGCCGTTTTTATAATATAGGTCTAAAGGCTTCTTTTTAGTAATAAATTAAATAATTCTAAAAATGAAAAAATATATATATATTGCTTTAATAAGTATTCTAATGTTTTCAGGCTGCGAAGATATTATTGATCCAGCCATAGAAAACTTTAAGGATATTGAACAAATGTATACCAATTCCGGGTATGCACAAGGTTTTATAGTGTCTGTATACGGTTTAATTCCCGGATATTATGATAACAATGATTATGCAACTGACGATGCAGTAACTAACCAGTTGGATAATAATTACCTGAAAATGGCAACCGGCTCATGGACTGCCTCAAATAATCCAGTTAACCAGTGGGATAGAGGATTCTCAGCCATTCAATATATTAATTTGTTTCTTGAAAATGTTGATGAAGTTCATTGGGCAGACGATACTTTGGCCGCCGATCTGTTCAATTCTCGAATGAAAGGAGAGGCATTTGGATTACGTGCCCTTTTTATGTACCATCTGTTGCGTTCTCACGCTGGGTTTACTTCAGATGGAAGATTAATGGGTGTTCCCATTTTAACAGAATTTCAAGATCCACAATCCGATTTCAACAATTCTCGTGCCACGTTCGAGGAATGTGTTCAACAGATTTATAGGGATTTAGATAGTGCAGATTTGTATTTACCATTCGAATATGAAACTGTAAAATCTGAAGATGAAATTCCCGAACGGTTTTGGACTGATTCATTGACCGTAGAACAATATAACCGTGTGATGGGACATTTTTCCCGTCAGTTGTTTAATGGGCTTATTGCGCAATCCATTCGTTCCAGGACTTCTCTATTAGCCGCGAGCCCGGCTTTTCAGGACCCTGGTAATACAACCGGGTGGGAAGATGCCGCGAACGCTGCTGCTGTAGTTGTTGACTATTGGGGTGGGCCCAGCGGGTTAGCTGCAAATGGACACTTATATTATACTAAAAATGTTGACAATCTTTCAGGGGGTAAAAATCCACCTGAAATTATTTGGAGAGAGAACATCAGTACCAATAACACTACACAAGAATCACAAAACTTTCCACCAACACTATTTGGATCTGGTAATATGAATCCAACACAAAACTTGGTGAATGCCTTTCCTATGGAAAATGGATACCCCATTTCAGATGCTAATGCAGTTTATAACCCATCCAATCCATATGCCGAAAGGGATCCTCGTTTATCGGCGTATATTATTTATGATAGCAGTATTGTCGGCACTTCAAATTCATTGATATTAACAGGTAGTCAATCAGGTACCGATGATGGAATAAACATGATTGAAACCTCGACACGTACAGGCTACTACATGAAAAAACGACTGCGTATGGATGTTAATGTTAATCCATCCTCTATTACTGGAAAAACACATTACACACCCCGAATTCGTAGCACTGAAATATATCTTAACTATGCCGAGGCTGCAAATGAAGCATGGGGACCAACCGGTCAAGGAAGTCATTCATATTCTGCTTACGATATCATCAATGCAATTCGTAAAAGAGCTGGTGTTGGCGTGAACAATGGCGATCCTTATTTAGAGGAATGTAGAAACGATAAAGGAAAAATGCGTGAATTAATTCGTAACGAAAGACGTTTGGAACTTTGTTTCGAAGGTTTTCGTTTTTGGGATATTCGTCGTTGGAAAGTCAATCTGAATGAAACAGCAAAAGGCATGAATCCTTCTAGTTCATACACTGTTTTTGATGTAGAAAAGCGTTCTTATTCCGATTATATGTTTTATGGCCCTATCCCCTATTCCGAAATATTAAAGTATAGAAACTTAGAACAGAATCAAGGATGGGAGTAATTATTAATTAATTTTTTAATTATTGAAAAATGAAAGAATATAAAATAATATTAGTTTTGGCGGTTGTGGTTTTTGTGCTCGCATCTTGCGAAAACAAGGATATAACTTATCCCGATTTTGAATCCCATATTGTCTACTTCGCGAATCAATATCCTGTTAGAACTGTAGTTCTTGGGGAGGATTTATTTGTTGATAATTCTTTGGATAATGAACACAAAGTAATGATTAAGGCTACCTTGAGTGGTGCACGCGATAATACAGGTAATGTTGAAATAGATTTTATGGTTGAAGAATCACTTTGCGATGACAGGTATTTTGAAGGAACGGATTCAGTAAAAGTTGTTCCAATGCCATCTAATTACTACCAATTGGCAACCAACAAGATATCCATTACTCCGGGAAATATCCTGGGTGGGGTTGAGGTGCAATTAACCGATGCATTCTTTGCAGACAGCAGTTCATTGCTTAATACCTATGTTATCCCCTTGATATTGACAGATGTCGAAGGTGCAGATTCCATCTTACAGGGATTACCATTAGTTGAAGACCCAAACCGTTGTATAGAAACAGATTGGAGCGTTCTCCCTAAAGACTTTGTTCTATATGCTATAAAATATGTAAATCCATGGCATGGGAATTATTTAAGAAGAGGGGAAGATGTGGTTGATAATAATGGTTCCACAACTACAGAAATCCGTCATGAAGAATTCGAGGAAGACAATGAAGTTGTAAGCATTTCAACAAATTCTTTAGACGAGTGCACACTGCCTTTAAGTGTTCGCCCGGATGGGGGAAGAAAAATAGACTTTGAACTGATTTTAACCTTTGCTGAAGATGGAACTTGTAGCATTTCAGGCAATTCCAGTAACATTGTAATCTCAGGGACTGGTAAATTTGTTTTGGATGGTGAAAAAAACAGTTTTGGAGGCTTAGATCGAAATGCACTCTATCTGGATTATACTGTAGAGATTTTGAACAGAAACATTGATTATTCAACCAAAGATACTTTGGTTGTGCGGGACAGGGGGATTAAACCTGAATACTTTAGTGTGTTTTAAGAAAACAGATGAAACATGGACTATTTAAAATAATCCGTTTAATGTTAGTTTCTAATATTTATGTTTATTTAATAAATATATTATTCTTATGGACACTAACAGTTTTAACGACTAATATATAATATAATGAAAAATATAAAAAGATTACTTTTTGCAGCGGCACTTACTGCTACATTTTTTTCATGTGTAGAAGAATATGATGTAGGTTATATGCCAGAAAAACCTGATAATGTAGAATTGGATGAGTTTTTAAATGGTTATGATTTATTGCCATCCTATATAGATTACAACACCAACCCTAACTTCAAATTAGGTGTATCGGTAACATTTGATGAATTTCAGAAGAAAGAAGTAGGGTATAGTTTGAGATGTTCTAATTTCAAAGAATTAACAACTTTTAATGAAATGATGCATGGATCATTGGTATCGGCAGATGGCAGCATGGACTTATCATTTTTAACATCATTCATGAATGATGTTAAAGAAGCAGAACTTTCCTTATATGGTCGATCATTATGTTGGCACGCTAATCAAAACACAGCATACTTAAATTCATTATTGGATTCAACCGTGTTTAGTACGCCAACATCTCCCAATTTATTAAACAAATCAGGACTTATAGATGCCTCATTTAACGGTTGGGTTCAAACCAATAGTGGCGCTGGGATTTCTATTGTTGAATATGCCGGTGAACAATCAATCAAACTAGTGTCCAGTGCAAATTCTTCTACGCCTGAAAGCCTGAGGCTTTCTTCTCCGGAAATTACAGTTGAAGATGGACACGAATATGAATTTGTAATGTTCATTTTATCGGATTCTATAGGTGAGGGAAGAATTGCATTTGAAGGATTGATTAATAATAATCCTGAAATTGATTGGACAGGAAGTGGAACCCCATCATTAACATTTTTAACTAAAGTGGGATGGAATAGAATTTCATTTCGGATCAATGAATTTACAGAAAATAACATTAAGTTTCATTTTGATTTAGGGTATAGGCCCAATGTTTCATATTTCATCAATGTCGCTGGTTTAACAGTTGTTGATCTTGATAGTGAAGTTTCAAATGATGATGAAATATTCATTGAAAGTGAAGATGCTGCCGAAAAAGGTTCAACATGGCAACAATTCACAGATGCCGATGCTTCCAATGAAGCATATATGCTTGTTCCAAATGATGTTGCAAATGTAAATCTCACAAATACAAGTGAAATTACAGATGATGACGTGTTGAAGTATAATTTCAATGTCGGTACCGAGGGTGAATATAACTTATGGGTACGAGCCGCACCGGAAACAGATGACTTTCCTAATGACGATTCTTTTCATTGCAATTTCGACGATAGTACTTGGACTACCTTCAATAATTCAGTTACAAGTTTAGAATGGACTTGGTATTCAATAGGTAGTTATCTGTTAATTTCAGGAGATCATGTATTAACAATTTCCCGAATGGAAGATGGATTAAAAATCGACAAAATTTATCTTACCCAAACCTTAAATATACCTACAGGTAAAGGTATTGCACCTCTTGCATCAGAAGAGATCACTTTGCATGTTGAGGAAAAAGAAAAAGAAACTATTACTGCAAATGCTTTGGAAAATTGGATTTCAGGCATTTTAACAGCTTGTAAAGATAATATTACTTCTTGGGATGTGGTAATGGAACCAATAGACGACGAAAATCCTGAAAATTTAAGAACCGGGGTGGATAAAAAAATGAGTGCCAATGAATTTTACTGGCAAGATTATCTTGGGAAAGATTATGCTGTGCTTGCTTTCAATCTGGCACGTAAATATGGTAATTCAGATGATTTATTATTTATCAACGATAATAACCTGGAATCAAACATAGACAAATGCAAAGGTTTAATCAACTATGTTGAATACATTGAAGGAAAAGACGCTAAGATAGACGGCATCAGTACGCAAATGCATATCAGCATAAATTCCGATAAGGATAAAATTGCTGAAATGTTCCAATTACTGGCCGCTACAGGTAAATCAATTAAAATATCTGAACTGGATGTGGCCTTAGATGATGATGTAAGCATAATAAATGCTACAGATGAGGACTACATAGCACAGGCAGATATGTATCAATACGTTGTAGAGAAATATTTTGAGCTAATTCCTGCAAACCAGCGATATGGAATTACTATTTGGAGTCCGGTAGATACACAACAGCAACCGCTAGGTTTGTGGACACGAAATTATAAAAGAAAAAGAGCCTATGTTGGTGTTGCCGATGGTTTGTCAAAGTAATTAATTGATATTTAATTATAAACTTTAAGATTTAAATATTTTAATAGATTATTCTGTTTTTTTAGGTAACAGTTTTAATAAACCTTGGAAGAATTGAATATATTCTTCCAAGGTTTTGCTGACTAAAATATGTTTTGATTTAATGAAGTTGATAAATGCCACTGAAAGTAAATTAATTAATAGATGAAATAAAAAGTAATAATTTTTTTTGTAATCATATGTTTAAGTTTAAGTGGACTTCAGGGTTCAAACTGTTGGGAGGATGTAAACAACCTAG
>CAZBJH010000095.1:0-13933 GCA_964492185.1 uncultured Bacteroidales bacterium
GTAGCGGGATCCGTCTCAGAAAAATCGCGTAGATTTCAAGGAAGGTTTTCGTTGCGGGGCCCTGGAGGAACCCTGTCCGAGCGACGACGAAGGAGGAGTGAGTTTGGGTTCCGCGGGGAGAAAACCTTTCGTAGTAAATCAAGTGATTTTTATGGACCGGTGACTTTTTTGCTAACTTTTTGTGTGGAAGACAAAAAGTTAGTCGAACTGCCTTGCGGGCAGTTCGAAACACTGGCCTGCGGGAATGCATATTAAAACAATATTATTCTATAAAATAGCCTGGCAGATAGTTAACAGCTTAAAAGAACGGAATTCCGGTCTTTTTTATAATATTTTCTTTGATTAAGGGTTATTAATTTAGCCGGTATTATTAATTCATAAGGTTTGAGGTATATGTAAGGCATATAAAGCTGAAGCTGTTTTTTCGGGTTAATAATTCAATTCACTATATTTACAGTTTTAATGTATTTTTACAGGTTGAATAAAATACTTTATATGAAGCATATTAAAATATCACTGACACTGGCAATAAGCTTTATATTTCTTTTTACAGCGCAAGCCCAGAGTAAAAGAAGTGAGAAAGCTTATGAAACCTTTAATGCCGGTGAATATTACAAAGCAATTGACCTGTTTAAAGATGCTTATCAGAAAGTTACCGACAGGCAGGAAAAACTGGATATTGCATTTGCTATCGCGGAGTGTTATCGTCTGACTAATAATCCCCGCCAGTCGGCCATGTGGTACAGGAAGGTGATACTCAGGGATTATGAAAATCCTGTTGTTTACCTGTATTACGCGGATGCACTGAAGATGAACGAGGAATATGAAGAGGCCAAATTGCAGTATGAGAAATACAAAGAGCTTGTTCCCGGTGATCCGCGGGGATCGAATGGTATAGTTTCATGTGATATGGCCATGGAATGGATTGAATACCCGAATGGTTATTCAGTGGAAGAGATGAGATTTTTCAATTCGCGTAACAACGATTACAGCCCAGCCTATGCCCGTGATGATTACAGGCTGGTATATTTTACTTCATCACGAAGTGAAACAAACGGTAAGATGGAACATGGAGGTACGGGAGAAGATTTTGCCGATATTTTTGAATCTTCCATGGATCGCAAAGGGAAATGGAGTACTCCTCTGCCCCTCGATGAAAATATTAATACGGAATTTGAAGAAGGCACACCAAGTCTCACGACTGATTACAATACCATGTATTTTTCACGCTGTGACTATAGTAAGAACGAAGCTGCAGGCTGTCAGATAATGGTTACTAAACGAAGGAATGATAGCTGGGGCAAGGCAGAGGCACTTTCTGTGGTTGCAGACAGTCTTGTTGCTGCCCATCCGGCCATATCGCCTGATGAGCTGACACTTTATTTTGTTTCCGACATTGTCGGCAGTGTTGATGACGGTACAGGAACACCCAGTAAGGATATCTGGCGCGTAACACGTTCGACCCCATCAGATGAATGGGGAGAACCCCGGAATATGGGGCCGGGGATCAATACTCCGGGTGATGAATTATTCCCCTATGTTCATCCCGACGGTACTTTGTATTTTTCTTCTGATGGCCATATTGGTATGGGAGGCCTTGATATTTTTAAGGCTACTCAGGATGAAGACGGCCAATGGAATATTGAGAATATGAGATATCCCGTTAATTCATCAGCCGATGACTTCGGCATTGTTTTCGAAGCTGAACGTGAGGCTGGTTTTTTAAGTTCAACAAGAAGCGGTCGGGATGATGATATTTTTTCTTTCATGTTACCGCCTTTGAAATTCAGTATTGTTGGTGTGGTGAAGGATGAAAAGACGGAGGAACCTTTGGAAAATGCCACGGTCAAATCAATTGGCAGTGATGGTACCACGCTTGAATCAAAAACAGAAGACGATGGCGGATTCAGGTTTTTGTTAAAGCCCGGAACGGATTATGTTTTTATTGCCTCAAAAGAGGGATATCTGCAGGGTAAAGAAAGGGAGACGACCAAGGGTGTGGAAAAAAGTACGGAGTTTAAAACAGAAATATTCCTTGCCTCTATCAAAGAACCCATACAGATAGAAAATATTTTCTTTGAGCTTGACAAAGCCGAATTGCGTCCTGAATCAATGGTTGCATTGGACAAGCTTGTTGAAACACTCAATGATAATCCGAATGTGACAATTGAGCTTGCCTCACATACGGACTCCAGGGCAAGTGATGACTATAACATGGATCTTTCATTACGAAGGGCACAATCGGTTGTCAGTTACCTGGTTGAAAACGGAATTGCTGCTGACAGGATGATAGCCAAAGGTTACGGTGAATCACAACCCAAAACGGTTGATGATAAAGACCATGAAGCTTATCCCTTCCTTCCCGAAGGACAGGTACTGACTGAATCATTTATCAACAGCCTGGAAGACGAGGATCAGCGTGAGCTTGCCCATTTCCTTAACCGGCGTACGGAATTTCAGGTGTTGACAACTGATTACCAGGAGAGTGAGTGATATTGTGCGCGAGTGGTGAACCTTGAATGGTGAACCTGCGGAAATAAAGCTTATTCTTTAAACTCGATAATAAAGTCAGTGGTTGATTCCACGTTACTTTTATTAAGGGCGCGATCCCTTATATAGAAATCATATTTCAGTGTGTCGTAGGGAGGTTCAAATAAATAAGTAATATCAAGTTCAATAATCCCTTTAACGGTTTTATTCTGGCCTACCCTGTCCATCTTTTCATTATACATTATGGTATAGTTGTCCTGTGGAAAATCAGGATCAGGTTCTACTTTTTTGTAATTGCCGTCAATTTTTTCATACAGGGTAAGGAACAGGTTAAATCTTATTGAATCGGGATTTGAAGTATCGGTCGCCACTTCTTCATAAACACCCAGGTCGGCATCGCCATCAATGAATCCGAATTCAAGTGTACCAAGAATAACATGGTTGCCCAGCAGGGTATCAATTCCTTCTTTGGTAGTGAAACTTTTAAAATCGATTTCCGGCACTTCACTTATTTTTTCGATCTTCTCACAGGAGATAATCGCAAATAAAACAAACAATATATATACTATACTTCTCATATTATTTGTGTTATTACCTGTAAAATGTTGCGTTAAAAACAGTACTCATGCTAAGCTGTATTACTAATAAAGGCTAAGTTACTTTTTTCTCATATAAATACGGACAGGTACACCATGAAAATTGAAATTTTCACGCAGCCGGTTTTCCAGGTAGCGCTTATAGGGTTCTTTAACGTATTGGGGAAGATTGCAGAAAAAGACAAAAGAGGGATACACGGTTGGAAGCTGAGTGACGTATTTGATTTTTATATACTTCCCTTTCACAGAAGGTGGAGGAGATTGTTCGATAGCTTCAAGCATTACCTGGTTGAGTTTTGAGGTAGTGATCCTCCTTTTACGGTTTTCATAGACTTCAATAGCAGTTTCGAGCACTTTGTGCACCCGTTGTTTTGTTATCGCTGATATGAAAAGTACGGGAACGTCCCCGAATGGTGCAATGCGACTCATGATGTTTTTCGTGTATTCACGCGTTGTATTGGTGTTTTTTTCGAGCAGATCCCACTTGTTTACCAGCAGAACGATACCCTTATTATTTTTTGCAGACAGGCTGAAAATATTTACATCCTGTGCCTCTATTCCCCTTGTGGCGTCAATAAGCAGAAGGCATACATCTGCCTGCTCAACTGCTCTTATGGCTCTCATTACACTGTAAAACTCAAGATTTTCAGTTACCTTACCTTTTTTTCGTATTCCTGCCGTATCTACAAGAAGAAAATCATAGTTATACTTCCTGTAACGCGAATGAATGGAATCTCTTGTTGTGCCCGAGACAGGAGTCACGATGTTTCTGTTTTCCCCAATCAGGGTGTTTATCAGAGAGGACTTGCCAACATTTGGCCGGCCAACAATTGCAAAGCGGGGAAGATCTTCTTCGTCTTCTTCTGACTTTCCTGAGAGTTTATCCACCAAAGCATCCAGCAGGTCACCCGTTCCCGAACCGTTTATTGATGATATGCTGTATATCTCTCCTAAACCCAATCTGTAAAAGACATTGGCTTCATATGAACGTTCAGTATTATCTACTTTATTGACTGCCAGAATGACTTTCTTGTTGGTTTTTCTGAGAACCTTAGCTACAGATTCATCAAGATCAGTTATACCACTAATTACGTCAACCATGAACAAAACCATATCTGCTTCTTCTATAGCGATCATGGCTTGTTTTCTGATCTCTTCTTCAAATGTATCATCCGAATTGCTTACATATCCTCCTGTATCAATTACCGAAAATTCCTTTCCGTTCCAGAGAGCTTTCCCATAGTGCCTGTCGCGGGTTACCCCGCTGATCTCGTGCACTATGGCGTCACGGCTTTCGGTAAGCCGGTTGAAGAGGGTGGATTTGCCTACATTTGGCCTGCCCACAATAGCAACAATATTCCCCATATCCTTTTATCAATAAATTACAATGGTATTTTTATCTTTCAGACCGGTCATCACAGCGCTTTCTGCCGTAACTCCCGGCATGAAAGACATACATGCTTTTATCTGTGCTGTATTTCAGTCATAATCCCACCGACCTAATAGCCGAAATTTTTCAGCTGTTTACTTTTGTCTCTCCAGTCTTTGTTTACTTTGACAAACAATTCCAGGTATACTTTTTTGTCCAAAAATTTTTCAATATCCAGGCGGGCTGCCGTACCGGTTTTTTTTAACATTTTTCCCTGGTGCCCTATAATTATTCCTTTTTGCGTGTCCCGCAACACGTAAATTATTGCTCTTATCCTGGTGATGTTTTCTTCCTCTTTGAATGATTCTACTTCTATTTCAACAGAATAAGGGATCTCTTTCCTGTAATGCATAAAGATCTTTTCACGGATTATCTCGGCAACGAAAAAACGTTCCGACTTATCCGTCAGAGTATCTTTCGGGTAATATTCAGGCCCCGGAGGTAAAAATTCCAGGATTTTATCAAACAATACCTCAGTATTGAATTTCAGTTTGGCTGATGTTGGAATGATGACAGCTCCGGGCAGGATCGATTGCCATGTACCGACCAGCTTTTCGAGCCCGGGCTGCTGAATAAGATCCACTTTATTGATAACCAATAAAACCGGAATATCTGTGTTTTTCAGGCGTTCAATATAGTCGTCATTCTTATCATATTTTTCAACAACATCGGTGACATACATTATGATATCCGCATCAATAAAAGCTGTTTTGACAAATTTCATCATGGACTCCTGAAGTTTGTAATTCGGTTTTATGATCCCGGGTGTATCGGAATAGATGATCTGGAAGTTATCCCCGTTTACTATCCCCATTATCCGGTGGCGTGTTGTTTGTGCTTTTGATGTTATTATTGACAAGCGTTCCCCCACAAGGGCATTCATCAGGGTAGACTTCCCTACATTGGGATTCCCCAAAATATTAACAAATCCTGAACGGTGATCCATTTTTTTCCGGCTATAGATTATAACTTATTGTGAATCTGCAGGCAAAGTTATCACTTATTTGTGAGAATGTGTAGGGCCCGTACCGGTAATATATCCCTATTCCATACCCGACAAATCTTTGTTTTAATAAATTATTGACTAGTATTCCGCATTCATAGTATCCTTTATCAGGTATATTGAACCGGATATCGTTGTGCACGAAGCGTTTTTTAAGGTCACCGAACCCGGTATTGTTTACAATAATAAATTCAGGATTGAAGTAGCGGTTTCTGAAAAATGGATTTCCGAAGTTGTGCCTGATAAACAGCGAAACAAACCTGTCGGCAAGAAACTCGTTCATGCGCATGGTGGCAAATGTGTTTTTGGCTTCAACGGTAAAGGGCCTGTAGCTGCCATAACCGTTATATAACACAGGATAAGGGAGTTCGCCGTTGGCAATGCCACCTGAAAGATCCAGGCTGGTTTCCCCGGCTGTTTTGTAAGATATGATTTTTGAGATCCGGGCTTCGAGTTTCAGATAGTCGAAGTTGCCGTTTAGAAAATCCATCCCTTTTATTATGTTTCCATATAAAACGGGAAACCTGGTCCCCAGGCTGAATATATTGTCTTCAGGAGTGCGCGTAAGATTTTCACGATACGCGTAGCGAAATTTGAATCCGGCTTCGGTAATGTAAAACCTGCTTATATTTAAGGCAGGATTGTTATCATAGAGGCGATAAGTATAATCATTCGTTGCTGTTAATATATTTTGGTTCAGGTACAGACTGAATTTCATAAAACCAAATATCCTTGATTCCAGTTCGATCTCTTTCTTAGTTATCCGGTCCATATTCTCAATCATGAATTTCCTGTAGTTTTCAGTGTTCAGGAGGGATGGTTTCTGATAAAAACTGTAGCCCCCGGATTCTGTAAGATCATCCAGGTAGCTGAACCTCAGCCGGGTTTCGTGTTTATTGCTGATGTTCAGAGCTACATTGGTCCCATATTTCCATTCTTTATCACGGAAACCATACGCGGCATGTCCACCCACCGAAACGATCGCGGAAAGATTCTTATTTGTATGGCCCCCGAATCCCATTCTCAGTCCCTCATAGCTATTGAAGTCGATAAGCCCGCGCAGGTTAATATTAAAAAATCTCACAGGCAAATAGCCCGTTGCTATTGTTTCAATCTGTTTGAATAAAAAATCAAAATTGTTACTTTCACCTATGCTGTCAACAATCCTGTATGTCTCAAGATCTTTCAGTGTAAGGCTGTCAATTCGGTATTTATCCCAGGTTTCTACGGTTTGCTCATGTGCATCAGGATGTATCTCAACAGATATATTGTCAAATTCACTTTTTGAAAAATCCGGGTTGATGTTTATATTAAACAGGAATGATTTACCGGTTCCCATGATCCTCATCTTTTGTGATTCGGTTTCCTCCACTAGATTATGGAATATGATTGTTGTATTGAGCTGTACCGGGAACCAGTATTTGTTTAACTGAAGATCATATTGCTGCTGTATTTTTATTGTGAAAGGATCATCTTCAGGAGTAGCTGCCTGGGCAAGCACATTTTGAATGGCATAGTTATATGAGTTTATGTACAATATGCCTTTCAGGCCGTCGAAATTCCGGTTCCTGAGCGGCCGGTAGGAAATGATAAAAACGGTATCATCGCGGTTGGTGAAAAGGGTGTCTTCAAGTATGAAGGAATATTTTGAAGTGCTTCCCCTGCTTACCGGATTCAGGTATTTTTTATTTCCGATAATGATCGGATCGTCATAGAAGGAAAAGGATTGAAACTGTGTAGCTAATAGTACAAATGACGGTTGTTTAAATCCCGAGATCCGTGATGCAATGATCTCTTCCTTACTTAACCCTGGTTTTTTGTATTTTCGTGAGCTGACAGTTTCCATTAAAAACAGATGTTGCCGGTTAAGAAATTTCCTTTTTTCATTGCCGGATAAATCCTTTTTTTCACGGGGTACTTTTCTGTCTGAGACCGGATCCCCTTCTGTCGAACTGTCCTGATTAAAAGTAAAAGTCATCTTATCATATGCCATATAAGAAAATGATTCCAGGTTTTCGGGGTTATTGTTTTTTTTATTTTGTGTGACCAGTTCAATAATACGGTGTGCCGGATTGATTCCCGGAAAAACCCTTATTTCATCAATTGAGTATGCTTTGGGTTGTAATGCAACGAGCAGGTCTTTTGCCGGCATCCCGGAAAGTTCAATTTTATGACTTTCGTATCCCACATAGCTGAATTCAAGAAACCTGGGGTCAGCATCATTCCCGATCTGAAAATTTCCGTTCATTCCGGTTACGAGCCCTTCCCCGGAGTGATTATAAACAATATTCACAAATGGCAGGGCAGCATTTGTTTCGGCATCTATCACACGGCCTTTGATCATATTGTTCTGGCACAGTAATCCTGCAAAGGGGAATAAAAATATTATATTAAACAGGGTAAAGGATTTTTTAACTGAACAGATGCCTTGCATGGAATTAAAAATGATAATTTTTTATGTTAAATGAGAGCACAAAGTCTAATATCCGCACTTTCTTTAAGTATCACGGTCAGCCGTATAAGTTCGCCATTTTTCAATCACCTGTTGCATATCCCGCGGCAGGGGCGATTCAAATTCCATATCCTTTTCGTTCTCCGGGTGTTTAAAGCCAAGTGTTCTGGCATGCAATGCATGTCTGGGTATAACTGCAAAACAATTCCGGATAAACTGTTTGTATTTTGTAAATGTTGTTCCTCTCATGATCTTGTCACCTCCATAGCGTTCATCGTTGAAGATCGGATGATTGATGTATTCCATATGAACACGGATCTGATGTGTACGGCCCGTTTCCAGCCTGCATTCGACAAGGTTGACATAACCCAGCCGCTCCAGTACCCTGTAACGGGTAATGGCAGGTTTACCGCTTTCACTTTCGGGAAACACATGCATTAACATACGGTCTTTCGGATTTCTTCCGATGTTGCCTGTTATTGTGCCTTCGTCCTGTTCCATATTACCCCATACCAATGCAATATATCTGCGCCGGGTCGTATGTTCAAAAAACTGTTTTGCCAGCCGGTTTAATGCTGTTTCAGTTTTTGCTACAACAAGTAATCCCGATGTATTCTTATCAATACGATGAACAAGGCCGGGCCGTATTTCCCCGCTCTGAAAAAGAGGCAGATCCTGCAGATGCCAGGTCAGTGCATTTACAAGGGTGCCCGTATAGTTGCCATGTCCGGGATGAACCACCATACCCGCTTCTTTGTCTACCACAATTATATGATCATCTTCAAAAACAATATTCAGGGGAATATTTTCCGGAATAATCTCCGGTTCCCTGGGCGGATGAGGAAGAACTATTGAGATAATATCTTCGGGCTTAACTTTGTAATTTGATCTGACCGGCATGTCATTCACCAAAATGTTACCTGCATATGCTGCCTGCTGTATCTTATTCCGGGAAATGCTTTCAAGCCTGTTGGTGAGGAACTTATCAATCCTTAACATCCCCTGTCCCTTATCCACTTCAAACCTGAAATGTTCATAAAGGTCTTGTTGTTCTTCATATTCATTTTCAGGGGATACATTCATTGCAATTACATTAACGAATTATGATCAGTTTTTTTGTGATCCCCTTTTGTGCTTTTCCGGTAAACCGTATGATATATACCCCGGGCTGAAGACCGGAAACATCAATAGACTGATGAAAGAGTGATGAATTGTAAACCATATTTCCTGCAAGGTCATAAATGGTTGTATTAATCCTCGTTTCCATTGAGGGATCGGAAATTTCCAGGTAAACGATATGATTAGCAGGATTAGGATAAACACTGACAAGATTCGGTGAAAGACCGGATATCTCCGGGTTATTAAGCGTGATCTTTTTTCCAAAAACGGGCCTTATCATCAATGAACCGTTCCTGATACTCATCGAAGGCTTGAACCAGACGCCTTCTGTGTTGACAAAGATGTTGTGCCTGTTATAATTATTTGCATCATAGCCAATATTCAGAAACTCATTTTGTGTTTGCTGAAGGCCTATATATACCGTATCTTTAACCGGGATCAGATTACCAAGAGGGTAACGCCTGAAATGAAGAAAATTGCCTGATGTTTCCGGAAAATAGATTGAATCGGTACAGTGGATCAGCTCACCGGGTTCATTGTTTTTGTTATTCCATACACAAAGAGTGAAGGGAAGATTGGCAGTATAATCATTCTGTGTTTTATTAAAATATATATCAATAGCCCGTAAAGTATCTTCCTTATACAGATGAAAACGATAAGCCAGCTTAGCACCTGCTGATGATTCACCTGTAATACCGAATCCGAACTCGGGTGTTCCGTCGTCATATGCATAGTAGTCTTCATAGCGTTCAATCCGGGTGATCGTGTCGTTTTGTTTGAATTCATCATCTGTACTGAGCATTGCCTTAATTTCATACTGCCCGTATTCAGCAGGATAATAAAGTATACCTGCATTAAATCTATCACTGCGGTCAAAAACAGAATTCGGTCCGAAGTCTTCGTTTCCGCCGACTGCAGGACTTTCCTGTGTTCCTTTATTAAGATCGGTAATAAGGTATGAACGCGTGACTTTCACTATTGAATCGTAGGCATTCCTAAGATAGATGGTAATAAGGTCTTTTTTTCCATTAAACTGGGCATTGGTCGTATGTGTCCATGGAACGGTTTCATACAGTATCAGAGTAGACTCCAGGGGTTTGACAAACATGATATCATCCAGCTGAGCATGACTGTTACGGGGTTTCTGTTCAAGCTGTACATAATCAATATGCCAGTGATCCACATTGCTTAATGCACCTTCTCCTCCCAATACATCTTTGACAGACATGCTGGTGTAGTTGGCAAAGCGAAATCTGAATCCTTCCTGCAGCAGAGTGTCATTAACAGGAACGATGACCTGCCGGAAAGGAAACAGTGTATCCCCGGGTTTATCCCATGCTCTGAGCCAAATGGAGTCTTTAGCGGAATAAAAATCCAGTAAAAGCGTATCATTACGTTCAGGCAGTTCTCCTTTTCCTCCTGCCTGGTAAAAAAAGCTCAGAAAAACAGTGTCGGTCTGGCCGGCAAACGGACCCAGGTCAATGGGATGAGAGGTAAGGTGATCTGATCTGGTTACCTGTTGGGATTGTGCATATGGATCCCCGTTTTTGCCAATGGCATCAAGTGTTGCTACGCCAACGGATATAGGCATATCAGGGTAGCTGTTATTGATAAAGGCATCTTTATCTGACCATAATGACGGGTCAGGGTATATACCCTCGTATGAAAAGTCATCGAAAAAAGGAAGAGACAATAATACTTTAGTTGCAGAGGTAGTCTTCAGTTCAGGTTTTGACTTTTCATTTTGAGATTTGATAACCGGATTATTAGACAATCCTCGCAATTCCTGTCCTGAAGCCGGGCTCTTTATCAGAATGGGGGGAAGCAGTAATAGTATGTATAGCTTAGTATTCTTCATCAGGATAATCCGGAAAATCAACTGTGTCGTTGTTATTTGTGATCTTTGTTGAATCGGTTGTTAACCATATATCGATGGAGGAACCAAGGGGTATCGTTGGCTCATCAGTAGCTTCGGGTACCTGCTTCCACACTTTGGCATTTATGCTGTCTTCTGTTGTTTCCACGGTATTGTCCATAACAACGGCTCCCAGCCTCAGGTACCTGTCGGAAGCAATAATTTTCGCGTCTTCAAGTTTATTGTTGATAAGATCGGGTATAAATGTTTTATCATCCCCCAGTCCCTTACCCAGAACAAGATCGATTGAGGAACCCCTGATCAGGGTATCTCCCCGTGATACAGGCGAACCGTTGAATTTTTGTTCCAGTACAACATTCTTAGCTATGTCAAACACGTATTCCAATTTGCCTGCAACAAGGCCGTGGGATTCCATTACTGACCGTGCCTGGCGCAGTGTATGGCCAATAAGATTGGGCATCAGGGTTTTTTCCGGTGTTTTAGTACTGGTGGTAAGGAAAACCTTTCTGTTGCTTTTAACTTTAAATCCTGCCTCCGGATGTTGATCAACAACCACCCCGGGAGGATACTCATCCGAATATACCGAATCAAAGATTTCATACCTGAGATTCTTTTTCCCGGTTATTGATTCTACTTCATCCATACTCATTCCTTTTAGATCCGGTACCGAAAAAGCTTTGCCATGATGGGTGTATACCCTTAAAATAAGGAAAAAGAGAACTAATACAAAAATTGTGATTGCCGCAGCAATACCAAGGTTAAAGAGAAATTTTTTACTTGCCAGGTATTTGATTAGCGGATGCCCCTTAAGGGAGTTTTTCTTAAATCGTTTATTAATCAAGGTCTTATAAGTTAAATGGGTATTTAACAATCAATATGCATGAATATAAATAAAACTTTACAATATTAGTATAAACGACGCAGCAAATATAAAATTATATTTACTACATGTAAAATCCGTGCTTTTATTATTCATCCCTCAGGTTTGGGACAGATGCAAAGCGTCGGGAGCTGAATTTATAGTCCGGCTAATTTGCTATAGGGTCTGTCAATAAAATGCAGGTTGATTATTAAATAAAAGTTGGGCCAACAAAAAAAATGGAAGGTGAAGCACCTTCCATTCTTTTGTAAATATATGGAAACAGTTTTACTTATGCCCTATCTCGTCAGAAACCGATAAACGTTTTCTGCCTTTGGCTCTTCTTCTCGAAATAACTTTTCGGCCATTAGGATCAGACATTCTTTCCCTGAAACCATGCTTGTTTTTTCGTCGTCTGTTTGAAGGCTGAAATGTGCGTTTCATTATCCGAACAAATTTAATTTTTAAAAGAGGAGCAAAGGTAATGTTTTTTTTTATCCGGACAAATTGTTATTAAAAAATCATTGGCAATATAACTTAAAAATATTTTGTTATACGGTTCTGATTAGCGCACTTTTATAATTCAGATTCTCAGATCACTGAGGTAAAGAGCACATGGCCGGACTTTCAGAATTATAAAACTTCCCGGGTCTTAGTGGTTTAATAATGAATGATTATTATCTTCGTTAGTGCAATAGGTTCTCTCAATATGGAATATATTTTAACCTGTATTAATAATGCAGGTTAAAATAACTTAATACGAATTGGAATAAAAATTTAAACTGATGAGAATAATAAATATCTCACTGCTTTTCCTAACGGTTTTAATACTCACATCCTGCAAAAGCAACAAATTTGATGTTGATATCTCTGATATTGATATTGAACTTTCTATAAAACGCTTTGAACAGGATCTTTTTGCCATTCCTGTCGACAGCCTGGAGGAGGGCATACATTTTCTGGAACAGAAATACAGGGATTTTTTTCCTTTATTCAATCACATGATCATTTCGGTCGGATCAAGTAAGAGTCCCGGATATCCTGATCTACTGCAATCTTTTGTAACTGATTACACGATATATCAGGTATATGACCGGACATGTGAGATATATCCTGATCTACACCGGTTGACAGAAGAATTTGAAACGGCATTTTCTTATTATAATTACTATTTTCCTGAAAATCCGGTTCCGGAGATCGTCAGTTACATAGGTGGGTTCAATCATTCTGTTGTTACGGCTGACAGCCTTATCGGCATCGGGCTGGATAAGTATCTGGGTACAGATGAGGAATTTTATTCACTGCTGAGTCCGCCTGTACCCAATTACAGGAGGCGCAATATGCACAGGGATATGATACTTCCTGATTGTACGCGTGCCTGGGGCATGACCGAATTTGAATTTGTAAATCCTGTCAATAATCTGTTAAATAATATGATCTATGAAGGAAAGATAATGTATTTTGTCAGATCCATGATGCCTTTTGAACCGGATTCAATGATATGGGGTTTTAAAGAAAAACAGCTTGAGTTTTGCAGGAATAATGAAGAGCAGATGTGGACCTACCTTGTTGAAAATAAGCTACTTTTCAATACCGAAAAACTGGTTATTTCCAAATTTATTGAAGAAGGCCCCTTTACAAAAGATTTTTCAGCGGAATCGCCTGCCCGTGCAGCAGTTTGGGTTGGTTATCAAATTGTCGACGCTTATTCTGAGAAGAATAACATTACCCTGCCTGAACTCATGAATGAGACTGATTATCAAATGATACTTAATAGTTCGGGGTATAATCCATGATATTCACTTCAGATCACGGATTTTTTTTCCTTGACATTATAATGCACCCTCAATGGTGTCCGTCTATATAGTTGGCAAAATACTTAACTAACTATATGTCTGGCTCTTATATAGAATAGCATTGTTATTATAAACACTATAGTTATTATAAATGCCTTCAAAGGGCCAATTGTTTCGAACCACTCCCCATGCGGTTCGACTTACTTTTTTGCAACAGCGAAAAAAAGTAAGCAAAAAACGCCGCCGCTGACAGGATTATCCTAAAAAATCAAGGTGCTCACCTAAAAATCGAGAACTCCTAACGTCGGACAGC
>CAZBJH010000096.1:0-10970 GCA_964492185.1 uncultured Bacteroidales bacterium
GTTTAATCGGCTAATCGGTTCATCAGTTCAACAATTCAACGATTCAACAATTCAAAAATTCTCCTGTAATCAATGCGGGTTGACCGGTATCAACCAAATGATCACTGATCACTGAAAAATACTCCCACGGAGTAGTATCCTATTTCTTTTAATATCCGTATACTGTTAGCATTTTTATGTAACCCGGATTGAAATATTTTTTTATATTTGGTAAGGTTAACAACAAACACCTGGGTTTTTTGAGGAAGATTTTTGCCATACTAGTTATTGCACGGTTTATATTACCGGTATATCCACAATTAATTGCCGAAAGCGAAGATATCGAATATTTACCGGTAGATTCTGTTGCCCCTGCTGAAGTAGCTGTTTACCTTGAAGATACCTTGGGTTTGCACCGCTTTTTCATTGAAGACAAAGTGTTGCTGATCCAGATGACAGGCATTACAATACAGCAGGGTGGCGGATGGGATACATTAAATGGTGACCCAGGTTCTCCTAACGGGGGTGGTAAATACGAATTTATTGCTATTGAATCAATTGATAAAGCTGCAGGTAAAATAGTATTTACAACTGTTAATTTTTTAAACACCTATTCGAACAACGAAAAGATACAGTTGGTAAAAGTAATTGAATCCGAGTATGCTGAGGTTGGCAGTTCCGGTTTAATGGCAAGGGACTGGGACGGATCAACCGGGGGTATCGTTCCCCTGGTTATATATAAAAAGCTGACACTGAAAGGTGATATTGATGTAAGCGGGAAAGGTTACAGGGGTGCCGGACCAGCCCCGGATTATACCGGGGGATGCCAGGATAGTGATACGTTTTATTTTGACAGCGGCCAGCCAAACCGTGCAGGAATAAAAGGGGAAGGAATAACTACGGTAGATTTTGATTATCCATATGGTGCAGGAAGGAACCTTAATGGCGGGGGTGGCGGAAATGGTGAATATGGCGGGGGTGGCGGAGGAAGTAATTACGGGCTTGGAGGTCAGGGAGGCATACAAGTTTGTGGGGATGGGCTGAATGCCCGGGGAGGATTTGATTTTAATGAAAATCATTTTTATGATAACCCCCAATCGGTTAATTCTGTGATCATGGGTGGCGGGGGCGGAAGCAGTGTTGAAAATTCAGATTCGGGATATACTTCAACCAAAGCCGGTGATGGAGGAGGAATAGTGTTTATAATTACAGATACCCTGGAAGAAAGTGGTGGAAGTATTATTGCTAACGGTGAAGATGTTACGGATACTGTAAATGCGGGTGGCGGTGGCGGCGGTGGCGGTGGTTCCGTTATTCTTGATGTAACGAATTATATTAATACTGTTAATATATACGTTCAGGGTGGGAATGGCGGTTCGACAGGTGATAATTGTACCGGTTCGGGTGGCGGTGGTGGCGGTGGTGTTGTGGTCCATTCGGGGATTACAATGGCAGCCTCCCTAATTTCAACCGGGGGTGAAAGAGGATATGTGGGCTCTGCATGTGTTATTCACAGCGGGAAAAAAGGATCTGACGGGGGAATTGTTGATTCCTTGCATATAGTTTTAAACGGTTTCTTGTTCAATGTGATAACAGGAACCGATACTGTCTGTGAGGGCCTGGTGCCTAATACGATAACTGGAACAATACCTAAAGGAGGGGACGGGACTTTTGATTACCAGTGGCAGAAAAAGGGAGTATCCGGTGCGGACTGGACAGATGTGGGTGTAGAAGATGACTCGCTCTCATACAATCCAGGGTCATTATTTGAGACAACCCTTTTCCGGCGGTATGTAACCGCCTCAAATGGTCAAACGGATACAAGCAAGATCATTGAGATATTCGTGTATCCCAAAATTGAAAACAACGGGATCAATGCTACTGACACTCTTTGCATGGGTGATGCGCCGGGACTGATAACCGGTGATACAGTATCCGGCGGCAACGGAACGGATTACAATTATATATGGGAGCGGGCCTTTGAACAACCTGACTGGTCAACAGTAGCGACTGATCCTGATCTTACCGAAGGATCCCTTTCGCAAACAAGTTACTACCGCAGGATTGTGACTTCAACCATTTACTGCTCGGATACTTCGGAAATCGATACGATAACCGTGCTTGATCCCATAGCGGGAAATGTATTTTCCAGACCCGACACAAGTATTTGTTATAATCTTGATGCCGGAGTATTAAAGGCGGGAAAACTTTCAGGCGGAGACGGCATATATAGTTTTCAGTGGCAGGAAAGGACAAACAGCAGTTCATGGTATGATATCACTGGAGGCAATGACCCTTCCTATGGACCGGGTACACTAACCGATTCAATGCATTACCGGCGGATTGTTTATTCCGGCAATGATAATGCATGTAGCAGTATCTCAGAATCAAAAAGCATTTACGTTTTACCTTTGATAAGCAACAACGATATTACAACCGATTCATCCACATATTGTGCCGGTGATATTCCTGAAATTATTGAAGGGCTGCAACCGGGCGGAGGTGACGGGTCATATTCCTACTTGTGGTACCGGAAGTACGGTACAGGCAGTTATGAGGAAATACCGGATGCACGGGAAATGAGTTATGTGCCATCGCGAGAATATGAAGATACCACTGTTATCAGGCGGATAGTAATATCGGGAGATTTTGATGCCTGTGTGGATACAAGTAATGAACTTTTTATTAAGGTGATCCCCTATATAAATAATAATCTGGGCCTGGACGACCAGAAGGTCTGTGAGGGGATCATTCCCCGGCAGCTTGACGCACCCCAGGCATCAGGGGGGGCAGGTCCGGGCACCTATTACTATCAATGGCAGGTTCTGGAAGAAGGAGAAGAGGTATGGGAACTTGTGACCGGTGTGGGAAATGAAGCAAGCTATGAGCCGGATGCATTATCTGCTACATCAATTTTCAGGCGGCGCGTGACTTCCGATATATGCGGGCATTTGAGTGATACTGTTGAAATTACAGTATATCCTTCAATTAAGAATAACAGGATTGTTGGTGGTACAACCCAGTATACCTGTTATGGTACAGGTAAATCTTTCACGGCAACATATCCCCGGGGGGGGGATCCAAACGGTCAGTACCGTTATCAGTGGGAACGGTCGACCGATAATATTGCATGGGACGACGGTTTACTGACCGATGAAGAGGAGCATTATATAACTGCTGCACTGACTGATAGCACCTACTTCAGAAGGATTGTTTTTTCAGGTGATAATGATGAGTGCATAGATACAAGTATGCAGGTGAAAGTAATGATTAATCCTTTACCGGTTGCCGATATTATTACATCTGTTGATACGGTTTGTTCGGGGGAAGAGCTAATGGTTAATTATGAAGCGGAAGGCAACGGCCCGTGGGAGATCAGCCTGGGCAATGGCACTAATACGTCAACTCATATTGTTTCCGATCCGGAAGGTCAGATTGGTATCAACCTTACTGTAAGTGGTGAAGTTATTCTGACAAGCGTGCTTGATGACAGTTTATGTTCCGCCGATCTCTCGCTGAGTACGGGAGTTGTTCAGGTTATTGTATATGAAGTGCCGCGGGCAGAGGCAGGTAATGATGATAAGGTATGCGGATTAGATTATACATTAAATGCTGTTCCGACTGCAGGGAACGGTTTATGGACTGCAGCAGGAGGTTCTTTTGATGAAAGCATTGATCCGGTAGCTACTGTTACAATGAATTCCTACGGTTCGCATATTTTAACATGGACAGAGACAAACTGGAAATGTAAGGATTCGGATCAGGTGGAAGTGGTTTTCTATGAGCAGCCAGTGGATGTTTATGCCGGCGAAGATATGGTGCTGGATTATGATTTCTCGACCCGCCTGGATGCCGATCCGGCTGTTGTGGGAACGGGTGAATGGTCATTTGGCAAAGGTACAGGTTTATTTGAGGATCCCGGTAATGCAAAAACCATAGTCCGTTTTTCCGATGAGGAGAATTCGATCATGTCAGGTAAAATTGATTATGTTCTGATATGGACAATAACCAATGGTGTTTGTCCGGCTATTCAGGACTCGTTAAGGGTTATGATTAATGACCTTGATCCGGAAATGGGATTTTCACCCAATGGGGATGGTATTAATGACTACTTTAAGATTGATGTTACCGGATCAGGCCGGGCAGAACTTACCATATTCAACAGATGGGGGAATGTCGTGTTCGGGCCTGCAGACTATACCCCTGACAATTACTGGGACGGTACGAATATGAATGGGAAGGTTCTCCCGTCAGACACCTATTATTATATTCTGAAAGAACAAAACAAACCAGATCGTACAGGATTCGTTGAGCTAAGAAGATAATGAAGCAAAGAAACCTTATATTGTTCCTGTTAATTGTGGCATGTGCGCGGGCATTGCCCCAGTACACGCCTGTCAGCAGTCATTATGTTATTAACGGATTAGATATTAACCCGGCATTTGCAGGCAGTGAAGAAGTGCTCTCGGTATTGCTTATGTATCGTAATCAATGGATGGGATTTGAAGGATCACCTGTAAATCAGTCAGTCAGCATTCACGGTCCGCTGAAAAACAATAAAATAGCGCTTGGAATAAATATACTCAACGAAAGTATTGGTATAAGAAACTATACCAACTTTTATCTTAATTACGGTTACCGGGTGCGAATGGGTTCCGGCAAGCTTTCCCTGGGGTTGCGTGCGGGTTTGATAAGCGGGAAACAAAGCAGACTGGATCTTAGCGAATATGATGTGGTATTTAGTGAGAATTCACTTGATTATACACTGCCCAATTTCGGACTCGGATCCTATTATTACACTGGTAGGTTTTTCGCGGGTATATCCATCCCTTCAATTTTGGGATTGAGAAACAACAGTACAGACGGGGAAGTTGAGATTTACAATGATTTTAAATCTTATATATTTCATATCACCTCAGGTTATATTTTTAATATTAACCAGGATCTTAAGCTTCAACCCTCATTGCTGATTAAATATGCAGTTAATTCCAATTATCAGTATGATGTGAACCTGTATGCTATGTACCGTGATTTTCTGAGGGGCGGACTGGCATACCGGAATGATGATGCTGTCATCGCGCTTTTAGGCATCAGGGCAACGCCACAAATTAATATCGGGGTATCCTATGATTACAGTATTAGTGAATTAAGTAAATACAATAATGGCTCTTTGGAGATTTACCTTCAGTACCGCTTTGAATATAAAGTAAGTGCCACGGGACTTCGTAATTTCTGATAAATGATAAGATCAGTATTTTTTAATATTGTTTTATTCTTTGTTTTTACTGTCAGCAGTACCGGCCAGTCTTTTTATAATGTCCGGAACATAAGGGATATAAATACAAGGGAATATGCTGAGATGGCCCCGGTTTTTTACAAAAACGGCATTGTTTTTACGTCAAACCGGAAATCGGATCTTATCATTGACACGAAAAACCTGAATGACCAGTACCTTGATGACCTTTTAATAACAGAAAAGAAGGGAAAACGAAGATGGAGCAATCCCTCATCATTTTCAAATACTATTAATACCCGGTATACTGAAGGAGCGGCTACTTTTGATACTTCACAGACACTTATGTTTTTTACACGTACGCGGGATATATCAAAAAAGATCGGGGATAAAACAAGCGGGGATTCAACCCTTGGTATTTTCAGTTCACGGCTGGTCAATGGTCAATGGACCGGTCCGGAAGCTTTTATGCGTAATCCGGAAGGATATAACAGGGCTTATCCCTGTTTAAGTAATGACGGACAAATGTTGTTTTTTTGTTCCGATGAGCCGGGGGGGGTCGGGGGGTATGATATATATGTAAGCCGCAAGGTAACTGGCAGATGGCAGGAACCTGAAAATCTTGGTAATACGGTCAATACTTCCGAACATGATGTATTCCCGTTTTTTCATTCATCCGGGAGGTTGTATTTTGCATCCCGCGGCCATGGGGGAAGGGGAGGTCTTGATATTTTTTATTCAGATTATTTGAACGGTGACTGGAGGGAACCAAAAAGTATGCCTGACCAGTTTAATTCGCGGTATGATGATTTTGCGCTGGTAATTAATGAGGCTATGGATACAGGGTATTTCACCTCCAACCGTAACGGCAGTGATGACATATATGAATTTGTTTCCTCCTTACCATCCTTCTTTTCCTGCAGCGAGCAGCAGATAAATGATTATTGTGGCACGTTTTATGAAGAAGGTAATATAGATTTGGACACAACCACTTTTATATACGAATGGGATCTGGGTGACGGCACTAAAATAAGGGGGGTGAGGGCTGATCATTGTTATGACAGTCCGGGAAGTTACCTGGTAATGCTGAATGTTGTTGATACCCTTACAGGTGAAATATATGAAAATGAAGCTACATTTCTCCTGGATCTGAAAAAGATACAACAGCCGTATATCATTTCACCGGATACTGCATATGTTGATCAGGAAGTGAGATTTGACGGCCGGGAAACCAATCTAAGTGATTTTAATATAGAAGAATATTACTGGGATTTTGATGATGGTACAAGGATGACCGGCCCGGTAGTCAGTCATTCTTTTTCACGGTCGGGAACATATCATGTGCAGTTGGGTGTAGTCAGCGCTTCAGAGAATGAGGAAAATGAACCTTCCAGGGAGTGTGTATATAAAAAAATTGTTGTACGTGCTTATGAAGAATAATTGCAGGTGGAAGTAAAACCAAAATGATTTTTCTCACGTAGAACAATAAATATTTATTATTTTAACGATTATTATGGTAAGATCCCTGGGAATAGCAGTTGGTTTATTGATGGGAATACGGCTTTTTGCACAGCCTGTTCCTGCAGGTGACGAGAATATTCCTCATTTAATGACTTTTGGGCCAGAGGCAGAAACATCGTGGGGGGATGATGATTTCTCACAGACATTTTTTCTTTTAATTCCCAAAGACTTCAATAAGCCTGTTTTTATCCGTGTATATGATCCCGATGTCGGGGGTGATATTGATGAATTAAATGGCATATTCGATACAAAAATGCAATATTCCATATATGGAGGGAAGGAGTGCTATACACATGATGATGCACAGGAAACACAACCCAAGGGCCATTATAAGAGCGGTACATTGCTTGCCACCAAAACATTTGGAGAAGATCAGCGATATGATAAAAAATGGTATACTTTCGGGCCTTTCAATCCGACGGAGGGTGAGTTTGTTTCCAAGTTCGACGGACATATTTTCAAGGTGATCTGTGACGGAATATCCGGTGATGACGGGAATTTATACAGGTATTTTTTAAGCACGGAATATAATGAAAACCGGCCTGTTGAAGGGGCGAATGCATTTGCATATGAATATTCATTTCGCATGCACAATAATGTCAATGAGGTTTCACATATTTATCCTTTTGTGGATGACAGGACCATAAGTGTGAAATTATCGAATTTCGACTGGGATAATGATGGTTTTATACGCATTGTGTCGGTTGCACGTAATAACCAGATGATCAATGTGTCAAACGAAGATTACTGGGTTGAGGATGAATTTAAGATTTACGAAGAGGAAAAGAATACATCACTGGATATTCAGTTTATAAAAAGGAAAAATCCGCCGGTAAGGAATAATAATGTCGTTGTTAATGTAAGAAACCAGTATGGAGAGTTATTACCCTTTTATGTTATTCCTATTGGCGGTGTCCCAAAATATAAATACGGTATAAAAGCCGATGGATTTAATCAACAATAATTATATTTCTTTTTATGAGATCCTTAAACCCTGTAATAAACCTTAAACACCTTTTTTTATTCTTTCTTGTTCCTGTATCCGGTCAGCTTGCAGCACAAAATTATACCTTTAAGAGCTATGGAATCCAGGAAGGTATTTGCCATCCATTTGTATATACCATTAATCAGGATAAAAACGGATTTCTCTGGCTGGGAACCGGTGAAGGATTATGTAAATTCGACGGCTTTGATTTTTATTCTGTAAGTCCGAATGATTCAGTCAGAAGTGTTGTTGTTAATATAAGTCACAGGGATCAAAACAATAATCTGTGGTTTGGCCATAGTAACGGGCTTATTTCCGTTTATGACGGAGAAGATTTCAGGATTGTTGAGGTACAGGATGAGATAAAAAGTGCAATTACCGGGATAACCGGGCTGAATGATAAGCAGATGCTTATAGCAACACAGAATGACGGTATTCTGATTATTGAGGGTAACAAAGAGAAAGGCAGGCTGACCAATAATTTAACCGGTAAGTTATTAACGGGAATTGAGGTTTATAATGACCATCTGTTGATCGGTAGCCAGGAAGGCTTAATGATCTGTTCACTTCCCGATGAATCTTTATCGATTGATCAAATTCATCAGCCCGGGGAATTGGAATACATAAAAATAAACGATATCCGGCAAGCCTCAGACGGAAATGGATGCTGGATAGTCGCAGATGATGAAGGTATCTACAGCTTAAAGTTAACATCCGGCAATTATAAACTTGTCAGGACAGGGGAAGAACTGTTAAACGATAATGAAAATATTCTGAATATATTTGAAGACAACCGGTCAAACCTTTGGTTAAGTACACGTATGAACGGGGTTATCTGTTGGCATAAAGATATTCAATCCGGGAATTATACTGATATTATCAGGTATAATAAAGAAAACGGTTTAGGCTTTAATTTTGTCCGTCAGGTATTTGAAGACCGGGAAGGTAATATCTGGATATCTACTTATGGTGCCGGTCTGGCACAATTGCTTGATCAGGCTTTTGTTTTTTATAATTATACGGCGGAATCCACGGGGAATAATATGCTTTCGGTTACGGGCAATGATAATTTTGTCTGGCTTGGCGGGGAGACCGGTATGTTGAAAACATCATTCACAAACGGTACTGTAAATGAATCATACGGAACAGGTTCCGGATTGCCCGATGATGCGGTTACGGCATTGTTTTATGATGAAGCAAATGATGTTGTCTGGATTGGTACGGAGAATAGCGGGGTGTATAAACAGGATGTTGAAACAGGCCGGATAAGGGCTTACTTCAGGGCAGGTAATTCGCTGGGTAATGCTGTTAACAGTATTAGCGGGGATGGCGAAAATATATACATGGCCACAAAGGATGGAATATATATAATCAATACAAAGGAAAATAAGAGGTATCATTATACCACGAATGACGGATTACCCCATAACAATATTCACCAGGTTTTTCTTGATTCGGAAAACCGGCTTTTATTTGCAACACATTCAAGCACGCTATATGAAATAAATGAGATCGGGGAGGTGAATGAGTATCTTCCTACCGGGGAAATAGAACTTGAGTTCACATCGCTGGCACAGGACAATAATAGTAATATCTGGGCAGCAAGCTATGGAGAAGGTATTTTTTGTTTCACGGGAGATTCGGTAAGAAAGATAACCACAAATAACGGGTTGAAATCCAACTATTGTTACAGTATTATTTTTGATGGCAGGAATAGTATTTGGGTGGGTCACAGGCTTGGGATCAGCCGGGTGGATATAAAGGATTTTTCAGTTAAAGAATATGATGTGGATCTTGGAATTACCGGTGATTGCAATTATAATTCCGTATTCATGGATAATACGGGTATTTTGTATTTTGGCACAACAGACGGGTTAATACGTTATAATCATTATAAAGACAAATCAGACAGTATACCGCCAAAAACCAATATCACAGGTGTGATCATTTCTGATCGTTCATATCTGCCTGATAGTGAAATTATTCTTCCCTATGATGCCTATAAGCTTCGTATTGAATATATTGGATTGAATTACCGTAATCCCGATAAAGTAAAATATCAATATAAACTTGAAGGATATGATCTTGACTGGTCTGAGATAACTGATCTTGATTACGTGGTTTATCCCAGGGTGGAAGATGGAGATTATACATTCAGGGTCAGATCTTTTAATGAAGAAGGTATGGCTGAGGAAACACCGGCTGAGTTCAGGCTCAGGGTTAAGCTGCCGTTCTGGAAGACATGGTGGTTTATCTCCCTTAGTGTTTTATTTTTGATAGTTCTGATATTCACCATTATCAAGGTCAGGGAAAGGAAACAAAAGCAGCTGCAGGAATACCTTGAAAGAAAGCTTGATGAACGCACACGTGAGGTGGTGGAACAAAAGGAAGAGATCGAGATCAAAAACAGGGATATTACAGACAGCATAAACTATGCACAACGTATACAGGCCAGCATTTTACCATCCATCAAAAAGCTTCATAAGAATTTCTCCGGCTCGTTTGTATTTTACCAGCCCCGGGATATTGTAAGCGGCGATTTTTACTGGTTCGATAATGTTTCCGAAAATAAATTTGTTATTGTTTGTGCTGATTCCACCGGCCATGGCGTACCCGGTGCATTTATGTCAATGATAGGAACAACATTGATCAAGGATATTGCCATTCGCGGAGATGTTCAATCGCCCAGTGCGATATTGCAGCGGCTGGACATGGAATTGCGTACCACGTTAAATCAAAATGTGGAAGAGGAAAGGTCGAATGACGGCATGGATATTATTGTTTGTGAGATTGATACGAGAACTAATTATATGAGGTTTGCATCTGCTATGCGGCCTATGATTGTTTACCGTAACGGTGAACAAATGTATATCAAAGGTAGCAGAAGCTCGGTAGGAGGCCATTATGAAAAGGAGGATAAGGATTTCAAAGATGCCGGACTGCAACTTAGTAAGGGAGATATCCTGTATATGTTTTCTGATGGTTATCCCGATCAGTTTGGAGGCCCCATGGGAAAGAAATTTAAAATGGTACGTTTAAAAAATTTACTGGCAGACATTAACCAAAAGCCAATGGAGGAGCAATTCAGCTTTGTGAAAAGCACTTTTAACCTTTGGAAAGAAGATAATGAACAGGTGGATGATGTTTTGTTTATGGGTATTAAGTTGTAAATCAGATATTCGTACGGTTCTTATTCCACAAATAGTTTAATTGTTTAATCGGCTAATCGTTTAATTGTTTAATCGGCTAATC
>CAZBJH010000096.1:11070-13786 GCA_964492185.1 uncultured Bacteroidales bacterium
GTTTAATTGTTTAATCGGCTAATCGTTTAATTGTTTAATCGGCTAATCGTTTAATTGTTTAATCGGCTAATCGGTTCAACGATTCAACAGTTCAACGATTCAACGATTCAACAGTTCAACGATTCAACAGTTCAACGATTCAACATTTTCAATTAAAGTGTCAACGGAAGGCATTCATCTTCAGCATTGATATTTCCTTATCATTAAGAAAACGCCATTTGCCCCGCGGAACCCCCTTTTTTGTTAATCCGGCGAAATATACCCTGTCAAGTTTCACAACCTTGTAACCGAGGTGTTCAAATATCCTCTTCACGATACGGTTGCGGCCGGAATGGATCTCAAGGCCTACTTGTTTTTTGTCTGAAGGATCAACATAGCTTACAGTATCGACTTTAATAAAACCGTCCTCCAGCTCTATGCCGGTGCTGATTTTTCCCATGTCGGAGATGCTTATCGTTTTATCGAGAAATACATGGTATACCTTCATCTTATTAAATTTAGGATGAGTGATCCTCCTTGTAAGCTCACCGTCGTTTGTTAGCAACAATACTCCGGTCGTGTTTCTGTCAAGCCTACCTACGGGATATATCCTTTCTGCAGTTGCATTACTGACCAGATCCATCACGGTTTTTTTTGCATGTGGATCCTCAACTGTTGTAATATAATCCTTTGGCTTATTCATAAGGATATAAACTTTCTTTTCCTGTTTCAGAAGCTTACCCTTATAATATACCGCATCCTTAGGACTGATCTTTGTTCCGGGTTCGTTAACGGGTTTTTTATTTACCGATATCAGCCCTGCTGAAATATATTCATCAGCCTGACGGCGTGAACATAATCCCGTACCCGCGATGTACTTATTTAATCGTATCTTTTCATCAGGATCATAATTATTATTCTTTCTGTCATTTTTGTCCTGTTGATCTTGCCGGGTGGTTTTAACCTTCCCGGCATGCTTCCGGACCGGATTATTATTATTTTGCATTTTATTTATATCTTGGTATTTTTTTTATAATCGCGCAAGTATTTCACAGTTTAGGTGTCAATTATAGTAGTTGGCAAAAATACAAAAGTCCCACTTATTTATTAGTTTTTTATGGCATTAATAAAATCAATCTCCGGAATCCGGGGTACTATAGGCGGTAATTCCGGAGATAACCTTACACCCGTGGATATTATCCGATTTTCTTCTGCATTCGGACAATGGATAAGGCAAAACAATCCGGGTGACAATAGAAAATCAATTGTCCTTGGCCGTGATGCAAGGATCTCGGGAGAAATGGTCAGAACGCTGGTTGCCGGCACGTTAACCGGTCTGGGTATTGACGTCATTGATTGCGGATTATGTACCACGCCGGGAGTTGAAATTGCTGTTACCGATTTGGAAGCTGACGGGGGGATAATTATCACGGCAAGTCATAACCCCGGCCAGTGGAATGCTTTAAAACTGTTAAATAATAAAGGGGAGTTTATCTCCGCGGGGGATGGACAGGAATTACTGGAACTGGCAGATAAGGGGGATTTTCATTATGCTGATATTTATAAGCTCGGACAGGTCAGGTTTGCGGATAATATTAATAAAATTCACATAAATAAGATATCCGGCCTTGAACTGGTGGATATACCGGCAATAAAGAAGGCCGGATTCAAAGTAGTAATAGATTGTGTGAATTCAGTCGGCGGTGTAGTAATCCCTGAACTTCTGAGAACACTGGGTGTTGATAAGATTGTGGAATTGAACTGTGATCCTACAGGTATGTTTTCTCATAATCCCGAACCCCTGCCTGCTAATCTGACCGAAATATCGGATAAGATCAAAGAAGTGAAAGGCAGTGTGGGTTTTGTCGTTGATCCGGATGTTGACCGCCTGGCAATTGTTAATGAAGACGGTTCAATGTTTGGGGAGGAATATACCCTGGTTGCTGTTGCTGATTATATCCTTCAGCACACGCCAGGGAACACTGTTTCAAATATGTCTTCCACGATGGCATTACGTGAAATAACTGAGAAATACGGGGGTAACCATTCTTCTTCGGCTGTTGGAGAAGTTAATGTTGTTAGCAGGATGAAGGAAACAAATGCTGTTATCGGTGGTGAAGGGAATGGAGGCGTTATTTACCCCCCGTTGCATTACGGAAGAGATGCCCTGGCAGGCATTGCCCTTTTCCTGTCCTTGCTGGCCCGCAGCGGAAAAAAATGCTCCGGCCTGAGGGCCGGATATCCTGATTATGTGATATCCAAAAACAAGATCACGCTGACGCCTGAAATTAATGTCGACAACATTCTTGAGATGATAAAAGAAAGATATAACAGGTATGACATAAACACGGAGGATGGAGTAAAGATAATACTGGACGATGAATGGATCCATTTGCGAAAATCAAACACCGAACCTATAATCAGGATCTATTCTGAAAGCAGGACAAAAGAAAAAGCCGATAAGTTGGCCAAAAAGATTATGGATGAGATTATCTCATCGGTCAGTAATAAATAGTGTCTGTTCATAATGTCTGATATCCGCGTTGCTGCCAAAATTTTAAATCCTCGAATACCTTAGTATACCGCGGTTTAAAATTTTCGCGCGCCTTGATCTCGAACATTCTGAACAAACACTACGATTTTATTGACAAACTCTAAATAGAGTCTGTCTATAAAGTAGTAAAAATGTTTAACCGTACATGTGTCTGTTCAGAAGGTTCCATTTGCAAGGCTCGCG
>CAZBJH010000097.1:0-13706 GCA_964492185.1 uncultured Bacteroidales bacterium
ATTACTTACATCATATAGAGTAATTAATTGTTAATAAATGGTAGCTAATATAAAGTTAGTTCTAATAAAATGGTATTCAAGAATGGTTATATATATGGATTACAGACACTAAAAGAATCCAATGGAAATCCTTTAAGACTTGTCCGTTTTAAGTTGGAAACCAATTGATTACAAATAATAACGCGGCCTAACAATATAGGAATTAAGGCACAGTTGAGCAAAAAAAAGAGGTGACGGATCCACAGATCTTTAACCTCTTTTTTGCAGTGTTCACTGAAAATTGTTTTCTCAATTGTGTTTTAATTCTTGTTGAGCTAAACCCCTGAAATACAGCAGGAATATATAAGGGGATTCAATACTTTTCTTCCTTGTTTTTACAGGTTATCCGGGGATGTCTTTACTCCCGGGGCTTAGGTGTTTAAAACCTTGTCAGTTTATATACCCATTTTTATTCAGCATGGCATATAGCTTTCCCATTCGGCCGGATTATTTAAACTGACCGTTAATGAATGGTTTATTTCAAAGAACGTTCCTGGCCGGGATGATCTATCCGGGCATGTGCCTGTCTGCAGGTACCAGGTCTGCAAATTTCATGTGTCCTCTTTTACATACCGGGCAATTTGGTTTTTTGTAAGTCCGGATCATTTTTTTGATTTCCTGCCAGGGTGTATCCTGCTTTCCCCAATGTCGATTGCCATCTTCTAACGCCTGTTGTTTTTTATTGTGTTCATCCTGCCTGGGCAGTTCCCTGGATTTTTCGATCGCTTCTTTTCGGTATCTGCTGGTAAAGATTCCGTAATAACGCACCTTAAAAAATCCTTACCGTTTTTAACTTCGATAATGCGCCTGTTTGTGATGGCAATGCGAAAAACATAACGCGAGAGATACTCGAGTACTTTCTCCGGTGAGCCAAATGGAGTCTGGATGTTGACTACCCAATCGTTCAGGTAAAGCCTGTCTTTGAAACTGACAAAATGCTTTTTTGCGGCAAGCATCGAAATATTACCTTTGAATGTTAATTTGCCACCCAGGTAAGCCTGAAATAATAAATCCAGGAACTTTCCCCGGAATTTATTGGAAATTGCCTTGTAGTAAACAAAAAAGTCATCTTTCTTATGCGGATGTACCCAATACTCCCTGTCAAATGAAAGCCCCCCGGCCGGCATAATACAATGCAGATGGGGATGTTCTTTCATGTTTTGCCCCCATGTATGCAAGATGGTAATCAAACCGGTATCAGCGCCCAAATGCCTGGGATCTTTGGCTAGCTCCAGCACGGTTTGTGAGGCAGCCCTGAAAAGGATATCATACATTACCTTTTTGTTATGCATACAAAGCGTGTTTAGCTCGTGTGGGATAGTAAAAACCAGGTGGTAGTATCCCACCGGCAGCATTTCACTCATGCGTTTTTCCAGCCATTGCAGCTTGTCTTTGTGCTGACATAGCGGACAGTGGCGGTTACGGCATGAATTGTGTGCTTTGCTAGGGTAATGACATGCATCACATTTTTCATAGTGGCTTCCCGGGGCTGCCGACCGGCATGCCATCAACAGACGTATGATACCCTTTTGTTGTCCTTTGATATTATCGCGGGTGATATAGCTTTCACCATATTCATTGTTTACGCATTCCGATACCCTGGTGCCGGTGGAATAGATAAACATGATTGCTGTACGATGCTTAAAGTTGGGAATTGCAGCCAGCACATCACGTACTTCATCTTTAGAAAGGACCAGGGGAAGGGTTTTGGCCATCCGGGGTGTGGGAAGGTATTCCCTGGCCCATTCCTTTCGGTAGATCTGTGTAAAAAGGAACTTCAGGGCAAAATAGCCCATCTTGACACTGCCGGGCTTATGATTACCATCGGTAAGCATCGATTGGAAATAAGCACGGAGTTCTTTGATACCCGTTTGCCGCGGGTCTTTACTGTGGAAAGCAGAGTAATCCTTAATATGCCACCAGTAGGCTTCACGTGTACGTGCACTTAAATTACGAAGAATAGCTTCTTGTTCAAAGCTTTTTTTAAATTTGTCATAGTATAAAATTTTTGATTAATACCGCTGCAAATATGCAAACTATCGACCGGGGCTCCAAAAGCCACCGGCCGGTAGGGCGGGTTAGTTCAACAGCTAATATAAAGCGCAATAAAAAACATAGGGCATAAAGTGCTAAATTTGAACGATATAACATTTAATAAACGGCTTGGCAACCTGATAAGTAGTTGCTTCGAAATGCCCTACGTTTCTTATTGACAAATTGTTGGGTGCAACCTTAACAAACCGATTGCAACTTGAAATGAATAGAAACTATAAAAACAAAAAATATGGAAAATAATGAATCACAAAGAAATTATTTGACTTTCGGATATTATTCATCCTTTCTTTTGTCAATTCTGACAATAATTACCTTTGGATTTGCTATGACAGCAATACCACCAGCTGGACCATATTGTCCTGACAATTGTATGAGTTATCCTTTTCCTGACATTCTCTTGTATTATCCGGGAGATTACTACTGGATGTATTTAGCGATATTTCAATTGTTTGCTTTTGTGATTTTTATTGTGACAAATCATTTTATTGTCAATACAGCGAAAAAGCTCTATACTTTTCTTAGTATCTCATTCACTCTTATTTCATCGACAGTTTTATTGATTGCGTATTTATGGGTGAGAATATTTGGAGGTAAAACTGATAAATATACTTGTTTAATATACAAATAAGATATACCTTTGTGATATAAAAATTAAATATCATGAAAACAGTATCCTTAAAAATAGATGATTCGATTTTCGGTGAGACTGAAAAAATACTCGCTCGGATTAATAAGCCCAGGAACCGATACATAAACGAAGCGATTGAATTTTATAATAAACTTCAACGCAAACAGATACTTGAGAAAAAACTTAAAAAGGAATCAGGATTAGTTAAAGCTGATTCAATGTCTGTACTTAAAGACTTCGAGGAGATTGATTATGCCGATTAAACAATTCGAAATATGGATTGCAGACTTAAATCCACAGATTGGAACAGAACCTGGTAAAACAAGACCAGTTTTGGCTATTCAAACTAATTTACTCAATCAGATTCCTCACCCATCAACGATTGTTTGTCCGATTACAACAAACGTAAAGAAGGATTCAGAGATTTTAAGGGTTCATTTAAAAAAAGGGACTGCAAATTTGCATAAGGCTTGTGATATAATGATTGACCAGATTCGTGCGATTGATAATAAACGATTGACAAAAAGACTCGGCATTTTACCCGATGAACTGATTGATTTGGTTAAGGAAAATATTCAAATAGTACTTGACCTTGATTAATGCACGACATTACAACACGCGATGCTATACGTAAGCCGGGCGACGCGGGTATTTCAAACTTTTGTACATTTAATTAAAATTGTAACGGTTTGATATGTTGTTGCTTCGAAATCCCGGCCTCCGCGTATTGCAAACCGTCAGACTGTCTGAAAACCTAAATTTATCAGTTTTATATTAGAATAGTTGTCCGTAAGTTGGTCCAAATTTTATATTCCGCGAAGGTTTAAAAAAGTTTTTAGACAAACTTCCGTTGTAGCACATTGGCAGAGTGCCATATAGCAAGCCGACAAAAATAAATATCCCAAATTGGGAATTACGGGTTAGTTTTCGTATATTTGCAATATGAGAATTATTGCTTTTAGAACTATAAGAGAGTTTTTTGAAAAACCAGAATATTCAGATTCCGAGGTCTCATTGAGAGCTTGGTATCACGATGCAAAAACAGCTGATTGGAGAAATTCGAATGAACTTAAAAGCCAATATAAAAACGCGAGTATTGTTGGCGACGAAAGAGTAGTTTTTAATATAAAAGGCAATGATTACAGATTAGTAGTTGCGATTGATTATGAATTTCAGGTGATTTTCATAAGATTCATTGGGACACATAAACAATATGATAAAATTGATGCAAAAACGATTTGATTATGGATATACGACCAATTAAAACAGAACAAGATTATGATTCTGCAATCAAAAGGATTGAAGGTTTGTGGGGAGCAAAAAAAGACACTCCAGAAGGTGACGAACTTGATTTATTGGTAACCTTGGTTGAGTCATACGAGATGAAACATTACCCTATTGCCCCGCCTGATCCGGTTGATGCGATTAAATTTCGCATGGAACAGATGGGGATGACCAAAGCTGATATGGTAAAATACCTTGGCAGTCAGAGTAGAGTAAGCGAGATTCTAAATAGAAAAAGAAGTTTGACTTTGGGGATGATAAAGTCTCTTTATAAAGGATTAAAAATACCAGCAGAGATTTTATTAGCATGATTGACTTTGACATCAACGTGCTACAACATTTAGAATATGATTAATAGGTTACCCAAAAAAATAATAGCTTTTTCAATGATCCGATTAATTATATTCGTTGTTGAACGAGTACCGGATTAGAAGCACTATTATGTGAATTGAATTGTTTTTTTTATGTTTAATATAATGATTTCCCTTTTCTGAAATTCATAGCCATACTTAAAAAGAACGTTTACCTGGTTTTTTACGTCTTAAAAGAATTAAAATCACTCGAAATTCCTTGTTTCATATACTTTTTGGACGCTTTAGGGTATAGTTATTGCACTGTCTCAGTTTGAGGCATATTTGAATACATAGTTATTGCTGTAAAAAATTATAATTTGGTCGAAGCCTTTCCCGGGGACTGCCTCTTGATTTTGGGGTAGGTTCAAGGAATATGGAAGCGTAGTTACAAACTACGCTTAGACTGGGGAATGTTAATTATTGCTTTCTGTTTTACCATTGGTTGAAAAAGGCATACCATTCATTGATCCGTCCCGTCCGTCTGTATATTGTATAGTGCCGGGGATCAACTTATTATCTTTTTTGCCGTATATAATCAGCATGTATTTTTGATTTTCATAAATTTCCAGCCATGTTTATGTACAGAAAGCATGTGCCGGCAAAATTTGGATGTATGTGGTAAGATCATCATAAGCAGTTCATTTAATTAGTGTCTGTCCATAAAGTCCCATTTGCTGTGTTACGCTTGTCCGGAAATTGCTCATTTACGACTGGTAAACTCCGCGTTTTCGGACCGCGCGAGCCTTGCAAATGGAACCTTCTGAACAGACACATGAGCGATGAAACATTTTACAGAGTTTATAGACAGACACTAATTAGATGGCCGTTGAAAAAAAAACGGCATCAGGCCACATCAAAGGATTAGAGTGTTAAAAATACATAAATGCATCATTTTAACGGGTTTAAAAGTATATGACCTTAGTAATAACCTAAAATCCAATCCCATGAATACATTCATGACACATCTGCCGGTAAAAACCGCGCGTCTTGTTTTTATTTCTTTTTTTTATCTTTTTATTGCCGGGAATATTCATTCGCAAACTATCATCTTTGAAGAAGAAGTGAAAGGTACATGGACGAAAGCCAATTCTCCCTATGTCATTTTAAGGGACGTCACTGTACCTGCGGATACCGTATTGATCATAGAGCCCGGCGTTACCGTTCAGTTTGCTGCCGGTTTAGGGATGACGGTTGAAGGCAGTCTGCTGGCATCAGGTGATAAAAATGACCGGATACTGTTCACATCTGCAGATACCGTTTCCGTTAAGAATGATCCTGACGTGGGGTGGAAGGGTATTTTGATCCAGGGTGAAAATCCCGATACCAGCCTAATTGAAAATTGTATTGTTCAATATGTATATACAGGAGGCACCAGTTACGGTCCTTTTCAGGCTGCCATTAACATAAAAGGCAGGCATGCAGTGATCAATAAATGCATCATTGAAAAAAATACCGGTTATGCCGGGGGGGCAGTGTATTGCTCTGAAGAAGGCGCTGTTGCTGTTATTAATTCTGTTATCTGCAACAACTCCGGTTCTCTTCATAAGGGGGGTATATATATTTCACGATCAAAAGCCCTGATTGCCAATAATCTGATCTTTGAGAATAATATACAGTTGCATATCAGCGGAAAAAATTCAGATTCCGATACCATAAGCGTGATAAACAATACGTTAGTACAGAATTCACCCTACTATAATACCTGGAACAACAGAATTCTTGTTGTAAATGAAGCGCTTGTCAGGATAAAGAACTGCATGATCTGGAATCGGGAAGAATACGAGGAATTGGTGGGTGTATATGTATCCGACTATACAAAGTTTGAAAATTGTATTATAAGGTACGGGGAACGCAATATACATTCGGAAAACAGCAATATCATAACAAGTGCTGTTTACGATGCAGATCCGCATTTTGCCGGTTTTGATCAGAAGAATTACCGGCTTACCGATAGTTCGTATGCCATAAATTCCGGGGCAGCCCTTTCTGCTGAACTTCTTGCACTGATGCCCGCGGATATAGCAGGTAATCCACGTGTATATGATGATGATGAAGATATCATAGATATAGGGGCTTATGAACTTCAGTCTTCTTATGTTAACAGGCCGCCAACAATTCATGCTCCCGGCAAAACACATATTTTTACTTCCACTTCAAAGGAAATGATCTTCAGTTTTTCGGATGTGGATCCAGGTGACACGCATACATTATCCGTTTCATCCGGTAATCCCGATGTCACGGTCAGCGCGCTGTCAGGACAGTTCAACAACGCGACATATACCATCGATCCTTCCCCGGGATGGGCTGGTGAAGCCGCGATCATTCTTTCGGTATCGGATAACCATGGTGCACATGATACCGATACATTTACACTCGTGGTGAGTGATACGGTAAATACGGATATAACAGAAAATACAGTATGGGATAATGACACGGTATTTATCGGAAGCAATATAACTGTAAAGCGCGATGCCATTCTCGAAATCAGTGAAGGTACGCGTGTGCTGTTTCAGGGGGATCACTATATGCTGGTCAATGGTATCCTGAATGCCTACGGTTCAGCAGGCCGTGAAATACGATTTACATGCAGGGATACAAGCGGATATTCACAGGGAATACATACCGGATGGGGAGGTATAAGGATACAAAACAACAATGACACTTCGGTATTTCACCATTGTATTTTCGAATATGTGAAAAACCATAGTGTGCTGAAAGCAGATGGAGGTTCGGCTGTTGAGTTGATAAATTGCATTTTCAGGAATAATTCAGCGGATCTTTATTGTTATTATGTAATAGAAGCCCGGGATTCCTATGTTTTTACAGGGAACAATCTTTTTTTCGACAATGCACATAACAGAACATTTTTTGCTTATAATACGGATATTGAAATGTATAATAACACATTCAGCAACAATAATGTACGGCATAGTGTGCTGTATTCGTCCAGGGGGAGCGGGATAATAAAAAACAGTATCTTCTGGAATAACCCACTGACCAATTCGCATAGTTATCATTTAAGCATTGGTTCTCCCGAATATATTGAAATCACTAACTGTATCATTGAAGGAGGGGAATCGGCCATTTCTTATTCCGGCCCCGGTATGATCTATGAATCCGTTTCTTATGTATACCCCCGGTTTGCAGATACGCTGAAAAGGGATTACCGGTTGCTCTCAAATTCACCTGCCGTAAATAAAGGCGTTGAGGATGCACGGTTCCTTCGTTTGGGACCTGTAGATCCGGACGGGAATGACAGGATATACAGCGGGAGTGTACTTTTGCCTGATGTAGGCGCCTATGAATACCAGGGCGAATCATCAAACAGATCACCTGTACTGGAAAAAACGAAGGACCGGTCATTAGTACTCGGAGTGCCTGTTACCGTGCCGGTTTATTTTTACGATGCCGACGGGCCGGATACCCATAGCATAATCGTGACCAGTGATCATGCTGATGTTGAGATTCAGAATCTGTCCGGTGATACTACGGGGTCGGTGTATACCATAATGCCGGCACACGGTTATGCCGGTGATGCACTGATATCGGTTGTTGTGGAAGATAACGGGGGACTTAAAGACAGCATTGCATACAGCGTGCATGTGGATACCTGTGCATGTGGCAATATATACGATGATATGGTTTGGGATGACGATACCATACATGTGGTTTGTGATGTGCGCGTGGAAGAAGATGTGACATTAACCGTCAACCCGGGAACAAAGGTGGTCTTTCACGGCCCTCACGGCCTGGATGTTTACGGAACACTGATCGCTGAAGGGGATGTAAACGATACCATACTTTTCACACTGAGTGACACCATCTCCTTTACCGAAGAGGTGCATCATAATGCATGGACAGGGATCAATATATACCCGGAAGAAGAACAGGATACTTCAATAATAAAATATTGTGAGATCAGGTATTCAAAAGACCGGGCACTGGAGTTAGGGTACCGGTCCAAAGCCATTGTCAGCCATAGTCATATCCATCATAACATGGCCGATGGGTATAGTTCCAGCGGGGGCGGCTTTTATTCTACTCACCCTTATTATTTAAAAATTGAAAATAATTTTATCCATCATAACCAAGCCGGGTATAATGGTGGCGGATTATCTATTTATGAACCTTACCATACTCAGATTCTGAATAACACGATCAGTCATAATACCACACGTAATGACGGAGCGGGCATTTATACATATTCATACAGTGCCCGGGGATCTTTAACAGAAGGCAATTTGATTGAAAACAATCAATGTTCTTCCGGCGGCGGAGGAATAAGTTCCAGTGCAAGCGATACAATCATGAATAATATCATCAGGAATAATTCTTCATTTACAACGGGTGGAGGTATTAAAGCATACAAAAATACTACAATAATTAATAATTTGATTGATGGAAATCAGTGTACTTATCCGGAATACTCGTATGGAGGCGGAATGCATATATATGCAGGTAATTTCAATGTTATAAATAATTTGGTGGTCAATAATTACGCGATCTCAGGAGCAGGATGTTACATGTCATCCGTGAAAGGAATATTTGCAAACAATACCATATGTAAAAATAACAGCGGTAATGACGGGACAGCCATGTTCATCAGTGGCGATTACACCCCGGAGGTGACTAACAACATCATTTGGGGAAATTCACCCACGGCATCTGAAAGCCAGATCCATATATATGACGAAGAATTACAACCTGTTATAAAAAACAACATCATCGAAGATGGGAAGAGCAGCATCAGTTACCCCGTAAGTGCCTATTATTTGTCGGGATACAGTAATAATTTTGATAAGGATCCTTATTTTGTCGATTTTAACGGTAACGACTATCAACTCACAGACAGCTCATTATGCATTAATGCAGGTGTTGAAGATATCCCGGGTGTCGTTCCCGAATATGATATAGCAGGAAATGACAGGGTTTACAGCGGTGCAGTGGAAAGAATAGATATAGGGGCATACGAATATGCCGGTGAGCCTGTAAACCGCCGGCCTGTATTAAAAAATCCCGGGGATATTGCCATTTTCCCTACCCAAACAAAACAGGTGAAAGTGGAATACCTTGATACCGATGAGGGTGATACACATACCATAACCCCTGAACCGGATGACCCCCATATTACCATAGAAAACCTGTCGGGTGATACAACCGGTTCCACTTATGACCTGGTTGCATCAGCAGGCTGGCAGGGCTTAGCCAATATCAAGGTCAGTGTTGAGGACAGCCGGGGACTGAGAGACTCGGTATATTACTCGGTTAGTATAAGCGACAGTGTGTGTGGTGAGATCGGCGAAGATGAGGTTTGGGACAGGGATACGGTATTTGTTGCCTGTGACCTTACTGTACAACAGGGAAGTACGCTTATCATTAAGCCGGGAACAGTTGTTGCTATTAAAAACAGGGTCAAAATTAATGTGTATGGAACCCTGGTGGCCGAAGGTAATGAGCCGGACATGATCGCTTTTATATCCACAGATACAAATGACGTACGTTGGGATGGAATTTATTTCTACAGGAACAATGAGGGTAACGACACATCGAAACTTTCATACTGTACATTTAAATATGGCGGTAATGTTGAGATCAGGAACGACCGTGTAGTTGTATCGCATTGTAATTTCAGTAAATGTGAAGCCCCTAATGGTGGGGGGATTGTTGTTTTAAATGCCAGTCCTTTAATTGAGGGCTGTACATTTACATCGAACAGGGCCTTATATACGGGAGGAGGTATTTCCTGTATTGATGAGGACCGGTTTGACTATTTTTACACCAATCCTGTTATCAGGAATAATGACTTTTCCTTTAACAGGGCCACCCATGGCGGGGCGGTATACTGCGGGGCAACGGGTGCGGTTATCAGCGGCAATACCATTCGTAATAACCAGGCAAGTTACGGGGGCGCTGTTTATTTCTATAAGGACGGCAGAGATCCTTTGCTCGAAAATAATCTGATATACCGGAATACAGCCTTCTACCAGGGAGGCGCTGTATGCTATGACGAAAGCGGGAGATCCTTTCAGATCAACAATACCATTGTAAAAAATTCCGCAGGCAAAGGAGGGGCATTGTATGTTTATTATTCCTGTCCATGCATATACAATGACATTTTGTACTATAATAAAGCGGATCAAAGCGGCCGGGAGGTATATTTGTATGATAATAGAGCAGATCCTTCTTTTTACAATTGTTTTATTCAGTATGGTTTCGATGGTATTGCCGGAGCGGGTTCCGGCCCTGAATACGGCGGTCATTACGATTACAACCGGGATATTGATCCCTTCTTTGCCGATACGGCCAATAACAACTATCGACTTTCCGACAGTTCATCCTGTATAAATTCGGCAACCATGAATATCCTGTATTATCAGGTACCCGAAGTGGATATCGAAGGCAATCCGAGAGTATTTGCCGGGGATATCGCGGCACCGGATGCCGGGGCTTATGAATTCCAGGCCAATCCCGTGAACAGAAAGCCTTATATAGAGGCCATGGGAGACCAGTATACCTATATATCACAAAGAAAAAAGCTGAGTGTGCATTTTACTGATTTTGATATAACCGATGTACATACCTTGTCGGTCAGCACGAACAGCGCTCATATTACCGTTGAAAATATCAGCGGGAATACATCCGGTTCAACCTATGAACTGGTGCCGGAAAACGAATGGCTGGGAACAGCTGAAGTATATGTGAGGGTAGATGATGATCAGGGTAAATATGACATTGATACGTTTAATCTGATCGTGTCGGAATATTATTGCGGAAGTATTACCGAAAATACGGTGTGGGATAAAGATACCGTCAAAGTAGCGTGTGATGTTACGGTTGAAGAAAATGCCACCTTAACGATCATGCCGGGTACTGTAGTAATGTTTGATGAATACGCCCAGCTTAAGGTATTGGGCAGGTTATCGGCCGCGGGAACGGAGGGGGACCGGATCGTATTCACATCATCCGATCATTCTGAATATCCTGGTGAAGGGTATGCAGGCTGGAGGGGAATCCGCTTTTACGGTCCGGGTAGTGCCGATACTTCCGAATTAAAATATTGTACAATTCAATATGCTAAAGGAGCAATGCTTGATCATGTATCGGACGAATATGGCGGGGGCCTGTTTTTTGATGACTGGAGCAGGGGTACGGTTGAGAATTGTATCATCAGTCATAATTCGGCAATCAGAAGGGGTGGCGGAATATATTGCAATTCAAGTTATATACGGTTTGAAAACAACATTATAAGCAATAATAGTGCTGACAGCGGTGGCGGTGGTATATACACCAATATCGGTAATATTAATCCAAAAACTTATTATCTTGTCAATAGCATTATCTGTAATAATTCAGCCAAATACGGGGGAGGTATCTATTGTAACGGGGTAAACTGTTATAACAGTATCATAGCCTTTAACGATGCAAATTACGGGGGCGGGATGTATGTCTCTAATAACAGATCCGAAATAATCAATTCCGTTTTCCGGGGTAATGAAGCACATTTAAACATTTCCTCTGATCAGATAGCCCTCAATGACCTGTATAGTCACATTGACCTGTTTCATAATGTAATAGAGAACGGCCTTGATGGTATTGATTCTCATTCTGCGATCGACAGTAACGAATGCCTTATAACAGAGGATCCCCGGTTTATATCACCATCCGCGGGAGCAGGCACAGCCTTTAACGGATTAACGGCCGACTGGTCATTGGCTGCCGGTTCATCCTGCATTAACAGGGGTACCATAGAAAACGGCAAATATTTTGAATTTCTTCCTGTGGATATTCATGGGGAAGAAAGGATACTTATGGATACTATTGATATCGGCCCTTATGAATTCAGAAACATCTCCCCGTTAAGAACAGGCAAAGTTCCCGGACAGCAGGTTGAGGCGGAAACAACATGCAATATCAGTATCCCGGTAAACAATGTTTTCAGCGATGGTAATACCGGGGATACATTTACTTATCATGTTTCAGCAATTGATCAGCCGGCCTGGTTAGATATTGAAATGATCTCCGGCAATATTCATATTTCCGGCACACCGGTGAACAGCGATACAGGTACCACACAGGCCGTAGTTGTCGCTACTGACCTATTCGGGGCGGAAGCAAGGGATACTTTCAGTATAGAAGTGTTGAAAGCAACAGAAAAGGAAGAGGAGGAAGAGGAGAAAGAAGAGGAGGAAAAAGGGGAAACCTTTGCATACGGATCCATAACGGATCATCAGGTAACGATATTTCCGGTTCCTGCCGGCGATGTTCTTAATATCAGGTTTTTACATAATTTCGAAGGCAAATGTACGTTTGAGATCATCGATATTCATGGCAGGATCCTCAGGAAACAAAACCTGACCGGTAGAGGTATTACAGTGGTTGATGTATCATCAATACCTGCCGGCACCTACCAGCTGGTGTTGCGATCTGAAAATGAATACAGGACATTCAGAATAGCAGTTCTGTGATGATGGCTGTAAATGTGTATAATCCATGGGGAGGAAAGCTAAATAACAGATCATTATAGTGAATTTAAGTACGAGTTAAGGTATTGCAAAAAGTCATCTTTTTTACGGCGGGGGATAATAATGGTATCCCCGTTCATCATAGTTATCTTTCCCCCGCTTTGTTTATTATAAACCTTTACACAATCGAGGTTTATAATATGAGTCCTGCCTAAGCGGTAAAAGTTGCTTCCGCACAAGGCAGATTCAAAACTTTTCAGATGCCGGGAGGCTATGATGGATCCTTTATTAATGAAATGCAACATAGTATAGCTGCCATCTGCACGCAGGTATTCTATTTCATTGAGGTTAATAAGCTTGATCCCTTCATTAGTGGAAACCTGGAGTTTCTTTTTAGAAAACCTGGCATGTTCAGTAGTTTCCGTAATTTTATTATGATCCCCGGCTGATTTGCCATGCTGTAATACCCTTTCGACAGCGATACGCAGATCCCTTACGCAAACGGGTTTCAGTAAATAATGTGTGATCTCGAACCTGAATGCATCACATGCATACCGTTTAAACCCGGAGACCACAATGGTTTTGAATTTTTTGTCAGGAACCTGGTATAGCACGTCAAAACCGGTACCATCATCAAGCTCGATATCTAAAAAAACCAGGGCGGGTTGATGATTCAGTATTATTTTGGTGGCGTCCTGAATATTTGTAGCAGTGGCAACAACATTAAGTTCAGGGCAATATCCCGATATTAATGAAAGTAATAATGAAAGTGATTTGGGATCATTTTCAATTATTATGGTCTTTAGTTTTTGCATACTATACAAGTTTATTGACAGCCTCTATATAGTGTCTGTCCATAATGTCCGATATCCGCGTTGCTGCTCA
>CAZBJH010000098.1:0-13424 GCA_964492185.1 uncultured Bacteroidales bacterium
GACAAACACTATTTAGTGTCTGTGCATAAAGTCCCCTTTGCTGAGTTACGCTTGTCCGAAAATTGCTAATTTACGACTAGTAAATTCCGCATTACCGGACCGCGTAAGCCTTGCAAACGGAATTTTCTGAATAAACATTATTTATACGCAAAATATACAGATCAGCATGCTATTAACGTCCAAATTGAAGGTATCCGGGATATTATTTATTGTTTGTATTTTTTTCTTAATTATTTCTTTAATTTCTAATTGTACTTCAGAGAGGACGGTAATAGAAAATGAGGCTTATACATGGAGAAATGTGCATATTGCAGGAGGGGGATTTGTTGACGGGATCATTTTTCATCCGACAACACCAGGAGTAAAATATTGTCGAACAGATATGGGAGGGGCTTATCGCTGGAATGATTCGGATAAGGTATGGGAACCATTGTTGGACTGGTTATCTTATGAAGATCATAATCTGATGGGGGTAGAGAGTATGGCTCTCGATCCTTCAGACCCTGACCGGGTTTATCTGGCCTGTGGTACTTATACTTCTCCGGAAACACCAAATGGCGCTGTTCTCAGGTCGGATAACAGGGGAGAAACCTTTCAGAGGACAGATATGCCTTTCAAAATGGGTGGTAATGAAAATGGGCGGGGTAACGGTGAACGAATGGCGGTTGATCCGAATAACGATAATATTTTATATCTGGGTACGAGGCATGACGGATTATGGAAGAGTTCTGACCGGGGTAAATCATGGCAACAGGTAAAAAGTTTTCCTGATATTGATGAAAATTTTCCGGATAGTCTGATAAATAAAAATGATCTGCAGATGTGGTACAGGCAGAAAAAAGGGAGCGGGATAGTGTTCGTGATATTTGACCAGGAGAGTGAACTTGCAGAAGGGGCTAGTTCTGTAATATATGCCGGCGTTTCGCTTATGGGCAGGAATAACATTTTCCGGAGTAAAGATGCCGGGCTGACATGGCATGCTGTTCCCGGACAACCTGTTACTTACAGGCCTAATCACGGAGTATTGGCGGGTGATGGTATACTATATATTTCTTACGGAACAAATCCCGGCCCGTGGCACATGAAGAACGGGGGGGTATGGAAACTGAATACACAGACAGGTGAATGGAAGGAAATAACGCCGGAAAAGCCTGATCCGGAAAACGGGCTTGAATTTGGCTATGCTGCTGTCGCGGTTGATGCAACTGATCCCGATATAGTTATGACAAGTACCTTTCATCGTCCCGGAATGATTGGCGGTGATGATATCTTTCGCTCTGTAGATGGTGGAAAGTCATGGAAAGCTGTTTTTAGTAATGGAGGTAAATTTGATTTTACACTTGCGCCGTATGTTGCACGTACTCCCATACACTGGATGTTTGATATAGAAATCGACCCCAATGATCCTGATCATGCAATGTTTACTACAGGTTACGGGGGTTATGAGACTTTTAACCTAACCAATATGGATGAAGGGGATGCAACATTGTGGCACGTGATGAGCACCGGGATCGAACAGGCAGTTGCACTGGAATTATTAAGTCCTCCTCAGGGTGCTCAGCTAATATCTGCCATTGGTGACTATGGTGGCTTTGTTCACAAGGACCTTGACAAGCCTGTTCCGGAAGGTAATTTTGTGAATCCGCATTTTATGAATACAAACGGTGTCGCATGTGCTGCACAGAATCCGGATGTTATTGTGCGTGTGGGTATTGCGTCCGGTTTTGATGTGCAAAGTAATATTGGGTATTCACTGGATGGAGGTGTTACCTGGCAACCTGCCGCATCGTCACCTGAAAATGGCAGTAAATTGGGTCATATCGCAGTTTCCGCCAACGGAAATGCCTGGATTTGGACTCCTGAAGAAAGTCCTGTTTATCATACTCATGATAAGGGAATTACATGGAGCAGATCTGCCGGTATACCCAATTATATCAGAGTGATTGCAGATAAGGTTAATCCATCAGTTTTTTATGCCGTTGATTTGTACGAAGGTTGTTTATATGTTAGTCGTGATGCGGGTGAGATATTTGAAGAAACAACACTGCAACTGCCTTATGAGGTTCCGGCCTATTCGGATTCCCGGGGAGATATAAGAGGAGGGCAGGATCGTATTTATGCAACCCCGGGTTTTGAGGGCGATCTTTGGCTGGCTGCTTTTGATGGCCTTTATCATACGAAAAATCCGGAGGATAAATTTTCACAATATAAAAACGTTAAGGAAATTCATGCTTTTGGTTTTGGAAAAGCAGCGCCGGAAAATAATTTCCCTGCTCTTTATCTTGTGGGTGTGGTGAAGGATGTACGCGGAATTTTCCGTTCAGATGATAAGGCGGAAAGCTGGATACGGATTAACGATGATTTGCACCAGTGGGGATTGTTGTTACATGTAACAGGAGACCCGAAAAAATACGGGAGGGTTTATGTTGGTACGCATGGGAGGGGTATAATATATGGAACCCCATACAAATGAATATTCTGAGCGGGTAACAATGATTCTGCGGTTCAGCATATATTTTTTAATATTAGTTTACCGTTTTAGGTCCGCCAAAATAATGTATAATGAAAAACGATCAGGTTAATTTTCGAGGGTAATGATATCCCGTTCATCAGGGATGTCAAGGCTGTTGATTAATTTTTGAAAGAGCCCGGTGTTATCAAAAACACCTGAATAATTTTTACTGTCCGGCCCATATGCAAATACAGGAACCAAAACAGGTGTATGGTTTTTTGAACAATAACCTGCTTCCACCCGGCCTTCTTCAATGTTTCCCCCGGTAATAGCCATGCCACCGCACTCATGATCGGCGGTTACAATAACCAGGGTGTTTCCTTTAGCTTTGGCATATTCAAGCACTTTACCTACAGCCTTATCAAAATCAAGCATTTCATTTACAATATATTCTGTATTATTCTCATGTCCGCCCCAGTCAATCTGTGATCCTTCGATCATTAGGAAGAATCCTGCATCTCTGCGATCAAGACTTTGCAATGCCAGGTCAGTGGCCTTAAGGAGCATATCACCCCTTTCAGGAACCCGGGGATTGTGGACAGGAGCAGTTAATACATAAAAGTTTTCCTTAATTGATGATGGAACTGAGTCAATGTTATAAAATACCCTGTATTTTTTTTCAGTTAAAATGTCTGTAAGAACTTTACCATCGGTGCGATTTTTGAAATGATCTATTCCCCCACCTATAATTACATCTACTTCCGTCTTTAAAAAATCTTCTGCAATTGCTTCATACGAATTCCTTGAAACCTGATGAGAGATAAAGGATGCCGGAGTAGCATGTGTTATCGCGCTTGTTGAGATCAACCCCGTGGCTATACCGTTGTCCTCTGCATATTCAAGCACTGTTTTACGTGGTAAGGAATCCATTCCAACCGAGATAGCACCGTTAAATGTTTTAAATCCAGTTGCTATAGCTGTTCCTGCAGCACCCGAATCAGTGATCAGTCTGTTGGCCGAATTAGTTTTCATTAGTCCTACCCACGGCATTTCTACCATATTCAAATTATCATGGTTTGCCATCATGCCGGCATATACCTGGGAAACCCCCATGCCATCGCCTATCATTAATATAATATTAACAGGTTTCTCCGTGGAGCCTGATTTTCTGTTGGAAGAACATAATACAAAGACAAAAAGACAGGTAAAAGTTATTGTTAAAGTAATGATCTTTTTCATGGATAATTGTTTTGATCAAAATTAATAAATTTCTGCAATGATGGTTAGTAAATCAAACAAAATTAATTATTGCTGAATATATTAAAACGGGCGATTCTTAATCGCTGCAGAAAAAACTTAAAGGATACCAGCAAGACACCAAGGCCGTATTTCATGCTTCTGCGGATATTGATAGATGAGGCATCATTGAAGTATTTGGTCGGACATGTGATCTCTGCTATATCAAAACCGGCATAACAGATCTGCGCGATCATCTGATTATCAAAAACAAAATCATTGGAATTGACTTCAAAATTAATTGTTCTTAAAACATTACCGGAAAATGCGCGATAACCTGTATGGTATTCGGAAAGTTTCTGGTTCATAAGTATGTTCTGGGTTAATGTCAGAAACCGGTTAGCAATATATTTATAAGCTGGCATACCCCCCTTTCGTGCACCCTTTCCCAGAATTCTCGATCCGAGTACCACTTCGAATACCCCGTTTGCGATAAGATAACACATGGAATGTATGAGTTTTGGTGTATACTGGTAATCGGGATGCAGCATAACTACAATATCTGAATTTAGTTCAAGGGCTTTATTGTAGCATGATTTTTGATTTCCGCCGTAACCTTTGTTTTTTTTATGGGTTATGATGTGCTGTATATTCAGCTTTCTGGCTAGTTCTACGGTTTTGTCAAGACTTTGATCATCAACAAGGATAACATTATCCACAATATCAAAAGGGATTTCCCTGTAAGTTTGCTCAAGTGTTTTTTCTGCATTATATGCAGGTAATACTATTGTTATTGTCTTATTCTTTATCATTTATTTGTGCGTTAATTAGTGTCTGTCCATAAAGTCCCATTTGCCGCGTTACGCTTGTCCGAAAATTGCTCATTTACGACTGGTAAACTCCGCGTTTCCGGACCGCGCGAGCCTTGCAAATGTAACCTTCTGAACAGACACATGTCTGTTTAAACATTTTGACTAATTTATAGACAGATTCTAATTAGGCTGATCACCGGGATATCGAACAAAAAATACATATCCGTATTTTTCATTATATACTTTCAGTTTACTGTAATTATTCAGAATATCCTGCTTTTTGTCCAGTCGTCCTATAAAATAAGCCGGCTTATCAATCTCTCCTTTTGTCAGCTTATTAATGCTAAAGTGATACGGATCGGTGTCCGGCTTCTTCCGCGTATAAAAAAACTGTGCATAGCTTTTATACATTGACATCACATATACATCTCTATCTGTTTTGTCCTTAAAGAACTCAATAGCTGCATTTTGTATATATTTTTCCAAACGCGGTGTAATTATGAGCACGGCAAAAGTAATGTAAAACAGCGATGATGAAAATAAAATCGCAAAACCCGCGATCCTTCGTTTTTTATGTATAAGGATCACAGCAAGAATAAAACCTGCCGCGAATAATACACCCCATAATATCTCATAACCTTTCCAGTCAGCAGAAGCTTGCAGGTTACCTATTGTAAATGAATGTGTTATGTAACCTTTATCAATCAGCAAATGTTTATAATGATCCAGTAAAGGAATAGCAACGCCGATAATTGTTAATACGAATGCCTGTACAGAAAACAGAACCGTATGCCATACTTTGTACCGGAATTCACCGGAGAGGATCTTATGTATAGAATAAGCAGCCAGAAAAGTCATTGGAAAATAACACAGGGATGAGTAATGTATAATCTTTGTCCTGACAATGGTAAACAGAATAAGCACTGTCCAGAATAAGATGATCATCCATTTTTTAAATTGTTTATGATCAACAGTATCGTTTGCAGATCTGAAAAAACCATGTATTGTAAAGACAGAAGCAGGAAAAACTCCAAAAAACAGCACAACAAAATGATAAAATAAAAATCCTCCGTGACCAGCATCCTGTGTTTGTATCAAGCGTATCTGATAATTTATAAAATCTATTATAAGACCGGCATTTCCGGTTATGATCTGCAATATGAACCAGAACCCTCCGATTATTATGAATACAAACAGGAACAGCAACACCTGAAAAATAGTAAATGGTAATCTGAACCTGTTCAGCATCCAGTATATTACCACAGTAATTGCAAATATCAGAAATCCTGCCGGTCCCTTGGTCAGAACCGCCAATCCCAGAAAAAATGCGGATAATATCAGGCTTATGGTAATTTTATTATTCAGGGCCTTATGAAAATTAACAATTCCAAGAAAGATAAATAGATTGAACCAGGGATCAATGATCCCTGATTTAAAGTAGAAAAAGGGCAGGAGAGAGCAAAGAAATGTTATTACCCAGATCAAGCCAAATTGGGTATTAAACAAACGATAACCAGTATTAAACAAAACCAGAAGGGTTACTATACCACATATGGCATTTGGAAACCGTGCGGCAAATTCATTTATCCCGAATATGTGCATGGACAGGGCTTGCATCCAGATAAAAAGGGGGGGCTTTTCCCAGAATGGTTCATAATTGATCTGAACAGTCATGTAATCACCTGTAATCAGCATCTCTCTGGCTGACTCGGCAAAATTGATCTCATCCCAGTCAAAAAGGTGTACATCACCCAAAAAGGGAATAAACAATAATCCGGCAATCAGGATGATCAGTATACGGATAATATATAACTGCCTGTAATTATTCATTCATGGTTTAATTAGTGTATGTCCATAAAGTCCCATTTGCCGCGTTACGCTTGTCCGAAAATTGCTCATTCACGAATAGTAAACTCCGCGTTTTCGGACCGCGCGAGTCTTGCAAATGGAACCTTCTGAACAGACACATTTACGGTTAACTTTTTTACTACTTTTTTATAGACGAAATCTAATTATGGTGAATAATGATTTATCCGGCCATTTTTTGTTCAGACAATACAAATATCTGTAAAAAAATAAAGCACCTAATGTTCCAATAATTGACCCCGTGTATATGTCAATTAAAAAATGCTGGGACAGGTATACTCTCGAATATGCAGTAAGAATAGCCAGTATTGCAAAAATAAGCTGCCAGCTTTTACTTGAGGTTATTAATACAAGACATACGAATAGGCCGAATGCACTGGTTGCATGACCTGACGGAAAACTGTTATTCGAGTATAATTTAACACCTTCAACAAGATACAGGTCAGCATTATCACCGAAGAATTTTACAGGCCGTAGCATATCGGAAAATACCAGCCTTTTTAAAATTTGCACTACCATTCCTGTTCCCAGGTATGTTGCAATTATATAAAATGATTTCCTGAATGAAAAAAAAGCCAGTATAATCCCAATTATTATCATAATAGCACCATCACCCAGGTATGTGATGGTTTTGAAAAACAGATCAAGAAAAGAAGAATGAAACCGGTTTAAAAATAAATGTATCTCTGATTTTGTGAAGATCATTAAGAATGGGGAAATGATCAAAATAAAAACAGTGAAAAGTATAAAAAACAAGCTATTTTTTTTTATTAGCTCAGCCATGAGAAATATTTATAATTTTGCAGCAAGACAAAGAAAATAAATTTCACACGATTTATTAATATGAAAATTGAAATTTATCATTGATAGAAAACGTTTATAGCTGTATACGTGCCGGATAGGAGGGATATATGAAAAAAAGATTGTTGTTTTTAGCACTGTTGTTGCCTGCTGTTCTTATTTCTGCCTCAGCACAGGATGAGTTGTCAACATCATCAAAAAAGGCCTCAAAGCTTTACTATGAAGCTATTGATAATTACAGAATGATGTCTTGTTCCGTTGCCATTGAAAAATTGGAAGAGGCCATAGACACTGATCCTGGTTTTCTTGATGCTTACTTTATGTTAACACAGGTTCTTATTGAAGACCGGCAATCCGCTGAGGCTGTTTCCTGGTTGGAAAAGGGTTTATCACTTGATTCTACTTTTTATCCATACGGGTATTTTGTACTGGGCAGGCTTCAGTATGGCCAAGGTGAATACCGTCACGCAAAAGATAATTTTTCCCGTTATTTGATGCTTGATAAAAAAGATCCGGGTGTTGTTGGAGAAATAAGAAAAGAGCTCGAAAAATGTGAATTTGCCATCAGAATGGTTGAAAATCCCGTTCCGTTCTCTCCAATAAATCAGGGTGATAATGTTAATTCTGAAGAAGATGATTACTGGCCATGCCTGAGCGCTGATGAACAAACACTGATTATTACACGCCTGGTTGAAGGAGGCAATGTATATGGAGGAAAGAATGAGGACTTTTTTATAAGCGAAAACTCCGATTCGGGGTGGACAAAGATGAAAAATGCCGGCTATCCGTTGAATTCGGATAACAACGAGGGTGCACAGAGCATTTCAGCTGATGGCAGAATAATGGTTTATACGGCCTGTAACCGCTCTGACGGAGTTGGCCGATGTGATCTGTATTATTCTGTAAAAAAGGGTGAACGCTGGTCATATCCTGAAAATATTGGTGCACCTGTAAACACAAAATACAAAGAAACACAGCCTTCATTATCCGCGGATGGACGTACCCTGTATTTTGCCAGTGATCGTCCCGGCGGATCCGGAAAACTTGACATCTGGATGAGCAGTCAGGATTTATACGGTAAATGGTCGGTGCCTGTTAACCTGGGAAGAACAATAAATACCCCGGGAGATGAAATGTCGCCTTTTATTCATCATGATAACCAAACGCTTTATTTTGCATCAGATTATCATATGGGCATGGGGGGATTTGACCTTTTCATTTCTTCAAGGGATTCATCTGGCAACTGGGGGAAACCCCAAAATCTTGGATATCCTATAAACACACATCGTGATGAGTTTGGTCTTGTAGTCACTGCTAACGGAAAGAAAGCATATTATGCATCAGACATTAATGAAGAAAAGGGCAAGGATATTTTTAGTTTTGAATTGTATGAAGAAGTTCAGCCAATTGAGGTGTCCTATATGAAAGGTAAAGTATACGATGCGGACACGAGGAAAAATCTGGGTGCTCGTTTTGAACTAATTGATCTTGAAACAGAAACAATAAATACCCGGTCTGATTCCGACCCCGTTTCAGGTGAATTTCTTATTTGTATTCCGGCAAATCGTGATTATCTTCTTAATGTATCAAAAGAAGAGTACATTTTTTATTCTGATCATTTTGCTTTGAAAACCAGTCATAAAAAGTCCGAACCATTTTTAAAGGATATACCCCTGCATCCCATACGAACCGGTAAAAGCATAATTCTGAGAAACATATTCTATGAAACCGATTCATATACTTTAAAAGATGAATCCAAACCCGAACTCAATAAACTGGTAAACTTCCTGCAAAGTAATCCGGAAGTGAATATCGAGATCCACGGGCATACGGATAATGTCGGTTCAGAGGATTATAATCAGAAACTTTCTGAAAACCGTGCTCTTTCGGTAGTTGAGTATCTAACAAAACATGAGATTAACGTACAGCGAATATCTCATAAAGGCTTTGGCTATTCGCAGCCTGTAGCTTCAAACGATACTGAAGAAGGAAGAGCCAGGAACAGAAGGACAGAAATGATGATAAAATAATAAATGGCAGTATTATGATAAAGAAGTTTTTCCCTGTGATCGAGCCCGTATTTTTATCAGGTTTGATTTTTTTATTTGTTATCACAGATGAGGTTAAAGCCCAGCAATTGAAATTCCGGGCAGAAGTTAAAGATATTAATGTTTTGGAAGAGATACCTTCAGCATCAGGTATGGAATTATTAAATGACAAAATATATATTGTTGGCGATGATTCACCTTTTTTATTTGAACTCAACAACAATGCTCATATTCTTCGTATGATAGATATTTTTGATCACAAAAAACTGATAAACAGCCGGATGTCAAACAAACACAAGCCTGATTTTGAGGCTGTTACCATTGCTCCGTGGGGTAAAGATGATGATATACTTGTTTTCGGTTCTGGTTCGGTGCCGCGAAAAAGAGAGGTAATGGTACGTATTGATTTTGATGATGATGTGGCAAATGTTAAAGAATATAATCTAAGTAAGTTTTACAAACACTTACGAAAAAAAGCAGGTATTGAGAAAGATAACATGAATATTGAAGGTGCTGCATGGTGGAACGACAGATTGTTGTTACTCAACAGGGGTGACAATACCCTGTTCATGATCGATTATGAAGATTTTGTTGATTATATGAAAGACGATGATAAGGATAAACCCAATGTCGAAGCTATATCATACCAACTCCCGGTATTGAACGGGATAACTGCACGTTTTTCCGGAGCGTGCCTGCTTCCTGACGAAGATATGCTGTTATTTACCGCGTCGGTTGAAAATACACCTAACTGGATAATTGATGGTGAGATACTGGGCAGTTATTTAGGCATACTGGATCTTAATCAAACACAAAATACGGTTCCTGTTTGCAAGCGGATAATGCATTTAGACAGCCCGTTTAAAGAAAAGGTTGAATCCATTGTTATCCTTGATAAGAACCATGATATGGTTAATATGCTTGGAGTTACTGACAATGACAATGGGACTTCACTTTTGATTGAAATGGAATTTTCCATAGAAAAATAATTGGCTCTTTTTCATTTTAAGATATAATCAGGTTTTTAATTTGCTTTATTTGTATAATTAGGATAAATATCAGTATTTCAGTGCCTTGCATTTACCCCAAACCTGGCGCGTAAATAATAAAGGCTGAGGACTGTTTTTATTTATTTTACAATTTTTAAAACTGTTTATGAATTCAGTTGTAATTAAGGAGAAAATCGGTGAGCTGAAAGCAGTCCTGGAGGGTGATGTTTATACAGATAACAGCACCAGGGTTTTATATTCAACAGATGCCTCTGCATATCGTGAAATGCCTCTTGCTGTTGTCAGGGCCAGAAATAAAAAAGATATCAGGGTGCTGATTGATTTTGCAAAGGAGAATAATATTACATTAATTCCCCGCACAGCCGGCACTTCATTGGCCGGACAGGTAGTGGGCAATGGTGTGGTGGTCGATATATCAAAATACATGACCCGGATTATTGAATTCAATAAGGCAGAAAAATGGGTAAGAGTTGAACCGGGTGTTGTTCTGGACGAGTTGAATATGTTCCTCCAACCACATGGTTTATTCTTTGGCCCGGAGACTTCAACCTCAAATCGCTGCATGACCGGAGGTATGGTTGGGAATAATTCATGCGGATCCCATTCCCTGATATACGGAAGTACCCGTGACCATACACTTGAAGTTAAGGTTTTACTTAGTGATGGTAATGAAGTTAATTTCAAGGGACTTAATTCTGATGAGTTTGAATTGAAATGTAAAGGGGATGCCCTGGAAAACAGGATTTATAGAAATATCAGGGATATGCTCAATGATAATACTAACCAGGAGAGTATTTTAAGGGAGTTTCCTGATCAGCGTCTGAAACGCAGGAATATGGGTTATGCTGTGGATATTTTATTACAGTCTGCCCCATTTACCAAAGGGGGGTGCGATTTTAACTTTTCAAAACTATTGTGTGGATCGGAAGGCACACTGGCTTTTATTACAGAAATAAAATTGAACCTGGTACCTCTTCCTCCGTGTGAAAAAGGATTATTATGTGTTCACATGAATTCGGTTGAAGAAGCATTGGAGGCAAATATTATTGCTCTCCGGCATAATCCTGGTGCGATTGAATTAATTGATGATATTTTACTCGAGTGTACCAAAAGAAATATTGAACAAAATAAGAACCGTTTTTTTATCAAAGGAGATCCAGGAGCTTTACTTTGTATTGAATTTGCAAGAGATTCAAGAGAAGAGATAATAAGATTATGTTCCGCGGTAGAAAAAGACTTACGAAAATCAGGATACGGTTATCATTTTCCTTTATTATTCGGAAATAATATCGGCAGGGTGTGGGCATTACGAAAAGCCGGGCTGGGATTACTATATAACATGCCGGGAGATGCCAAGCCGCTTGCTGTGATTGAAGATTCTTCTGTTCATCCTGAAAAATTGCCGCAATACATAAAAGAGTTCAAAGAATCGCTGGATAAACACCATCTCCGCTGCGTTTTTTATGCTCACATAGCAACTGGTGAATTACATTTACGTCCTGTAATTAACCTTAAAACCAGGGAAGGTGTAAAACAGTACAGGGAAATTGCCACAGATGTTGCACGGCTGGTAAAAAAATTCAAAGGTTCTTTAAGCGGAGAACATGGTGACGGTCGTTTAAGGGGCGAATTCATTCCTTTTATGTTGGGTGAAAGAAATTACCAGTTAATAAGGGATATCAAACGCACCTGGGATCCGCATAATATTTTCAACGCGGGTAAAATTACCGATACCCCGAAAATGGATACATCACTAAGATTTGAGCCGGGAAAAGGGCTCAGGGAGTTTGATACCGTATTTGATTTTTCTGAGTCCATGGGTTTTTTGCGAATGGCAGAAAAATGCAACGGTTCCGGGGATTGCAGAAAATCCCATATAATTGGAGGTACTATGTGTCCGAGTTACCAGGCTACCCGTGATGAATATAATACCACTCGTGCACGTGCAAATATTCTTAGGGAGATATTAACGTACTCTGATAAAAAGGATCCTTTTGATAATAAGGAGATCTATGATATTCTTGATTTATGCCTTGGATGTAAAGGCTGTAAATCTGAATGTCCGTCGAGTGTTGATATGGCCAAGATGAAGTCGGAATTCCTGCAACATTACTATGATCACCATGGTGTGCCGCTTCGCAGTCGTTTAATTGCTTATATTTCTTCTGTAAACAGGTTGGGTGCTTTTTTACCAGTCATTTATAATTATGTTATTACCAATAAATACTTATCACTTTGGTTGAAAAAGGCTATAGGATTTTCAACCAGACGCAGTATCCCAATACTTTATAAAACCACATTTAAAAAATGGTTAAGAAATAACCTGGATAAACTGCACAGGACCATGGGTGTAAACAATCCCGAAGTATACATTTTTGTTGATGAGTTTACGAATTATAATGACACCCATATTGGTATCAGAACCGTTCAATTACTGTCTGTTCTTGGATATAAGGTAAAAACCGTAAAGCACAATGTTTCCGGAAGAACATTTATTTCCAAGGGATTATTGAGGAAAGCACAAAAGATAGCTATTCAAAACGTAAATATTTTTAAAGATATCATATCAGACAGTTCCCCTTTGATTGGAATTGAACCTTCGGCTATCTATTCATTCCGCGATGAATATCCTGATCTCGTTGGTGATAAGTTGAGGAAGCAATCGTTAGAACTGGCAAAGAATACTTACACGGTTGAAGAATTTATTGTAAAGGAATTAGATAAGGGCAATATTGATATCAGGCTCTTTAAAAACGATAAAAAAGAAATTAAACTGCATGGTCATTGCCAGCAGAAAGCAATTGCAGCTACAGCGCCTACGCTGAAAATGCTGTCTATACCCAAAAACTATACTGCTACAGAGATAAAATCGGGGTGCTGTGGTATGGCTGGTTCTTTCGGATACGAAAAAGAACATTATGACCTATCTATGAAGGTGGGAGAACTTGTACTATTCCCTGAAGTGCGCAATAGTCCGAAAGATGTTATCATTGCTGCTCCCGGTACAAGTTGCAGACATCAGATCAAAGATGGCACAGGTGTTATTGCAAAGCATCCGGTGGAAATATTGTTTGAAGCCCTGAAATAATAAATCTTATAGCTAAGTAGAGTCCGTCTATAAAGTAGTTAAAATGTTTATACATACATGTGTCTGTTCAGAAGGTTCCATTCGAATATATTTTAATTAAGTTATTAGTAA
>CAZBJH010000099.1:0-13263 GCA_964492185.1 uncultured Bacteroidales bacterium
CGCCTCTCACAACCTGTCCCGCACCCCTAATCGGGGCCACCCGGCGTACGGGCTACGCACCGGGCGAATCATCAAGCAACAGGAACCGGGGACAAACCGACTAACGAGAGTTCGTGACCGAAAGGAACAACATTGGACGAGCTTAGTGAGCATAATCCAGCGGTTGTTGTTGAGTTCGTTAAATGGAGTTAGAAATAATAAATATTTAATTTTCAACCATGAAAGAAAAGTCACTTAACCGCCGGAGATTTGTTGCAATCCTGGGTGCCGGAACGGCAGCCATGGCTGTTAAACCCTGGTCACTTATTGCCTCGGAAAGTCTTCAGAAACAGGATAAGCCCTTAACAAATATTGCTGATGCGGCAAAAATACCGGTTAATGATTTCTCAATGCCGGGTAAATACCCCGGAAAAGTAATCCACGTAAAAAATTCAAGAGCCGTCATAAATGATGAACCGGTTGAACAGGAAGCCTACCAGATGATAAAGAAGGCGATGCTTGAGCTTACCGGGCAGAAAAATCTGGAAAAGGCATGGAGAACCTTTGTAAGTCCGGCCGACAGGATAGGCTTAAAAGTAAACCCCGTTGCCGGGAAGCTTCTTTCAACAAGCCATGCTGTTACCCGGTCTGTTGTTAAACAACTTATTCAAAGTGGTATCAAAAAGGAAAACATAATAATATGGGACCGCCGGGATATGGACCTGAAAAATGCCGGTTTTGATACTGAATATTATCCCGGGATAAAAATAACAGGTACCGAACTGCAGGATGAAAACGGATCTTTTTATGACAGGGACGGAAAACTATACGCTGAAAGGAATATCGATAAAGAGTGGTATTATTGGGCCGATGTTGAAGGGGAATATGACAACGAAACAATGCCTTATATGATAAATGACGGAAAGTATTCATATTTCACCAGGATTGTCACCCGGGAAGTCGATAAGATCATTAATATACCAATTCTTAAGAATGCGGGCGGTTCTATTACCAATGCCATGAAGAATCTGGCCTATGGATCAATATCCAATACCGGCAGACTTCATGCTAAACTCTGGAACGAAACATGTGCCGAAGTATGTGCATTTGCTCCTATAAGGGATAAAGTGGTACTGAACATCTGTGACGGGCTTCGGGGCTGCTTTAACGGCGGACCGGCTGCCAATCCCCAATTCATCTGTAATTATAATTCAGTTCTTATAGCATCCGACCCTGTCGCGCTTGACAGGATTGCTTATGATATCGTTGCCGGGAAACGGATCGCCGAAGGAATTCAGAAATCAGCCAGTCCTGAATCACTGACTTTCCTGACCATGGCATCTGAATTGGGTTTAGGTACATGCGAAAAGGAAAAAATTGACCTGAGCTTATTTGATATGGAATAAAGTATTAAGAAACGGGATTATCACAACCGTCATTTGATCATGATAAAATATTTATGTATTCTGTGTTTACTGTTTTTTCTTTTTGACAACTGTACCCCGGAAGTACCCGGCTCCTTCCCTTCTATTAATGAAAGTGATCTTCCGGATGCCAGGTTTGAAACTCCGGAAACATACACAGAAAATTCTTTTTTCGGGTATATTAACGGGGGCGCTGAACTCTATCTCGAGTACGGTTTTTCCGGCGCATGGATCTGTGAAATACATTTTATGGGGGGAAAGTATAAAGTAGAAATATACAGGATGAACGGTCCTGAAGAAGCATTCGGAATATTCTCCGTATCCCGGTTCCATTGCAAAAGTGTGCCCTCTTTATCACCATTCACATGTCAGACACCATACCAGTTGCAGGTATGTTCAGGATCTTTTTATATCAATATTATAAATTATAGTGGCAACAAAACAGACAGTCTTGGTTCATGGAAAATTGCAGAGGCCATCATTAACAAAACAGATGAAAGTACGGCCGATATTAGCTATTATTTGCCGGGAATTCCTGCTGAAACCATTAACCGGAAGGCTGTCCTTGCAAAAGGGAAGCTGGGTATTATGAACGGTGCTCCTGACTGGGAAGGGTATTTCGGGGAAGCAAAAGAATATCGGGTTGTTATATTTCAAGACCAGGAACAGACCATGCTATCAGTAAAATTTTCAAACAAAGATGAGCTGAACGGATTTATGTCTCTTCATAATTTTAATCCTGAAATGATATCTGCCGGATCGGTTAAAATGCCCACAGGAGAGATGATCACCGGATTATCTGATAATCATCTGCTTATAACTATCAAAAAATAAACCCATAGTGTTTATAACAATGCTGAAAATACAATCAGTAAGGCACTCCCTGTTCCCTCCGGTTTTTCAATGCCCCGGCATACCAGACGAATTCATCCAGGAACCGCATTGTGCCGGATTCCACCAGTTCATTTTTAGGTGTAAGGTTATCCGTGAACAGGTCGTTGACCATCGGGAAAGGTTGTGTACTCGAAATAGCGGGCATACCCAACTCTGCAACAATTTCCCTTAAATGCATCGCTGCCCGTACACCGCCGAACGATCCCCTTGAATAGGACGCGATGGCCGAAGGCTTAAAATAATATTCGCGTTGAAAGTGGTCGAGCAGATTTTTCAAAGCAGGTGGAATACTATGATTGTATTCCCCGGTAACAATGACAAAACCGTCTGACAAGTTAAACATACCGGCCAGTCTGCCCATGGTTTCCGGTGCCTCTTTCTCTCCATATTCCCTGTACATTTTATCAAGCAGGGGCAGGTTGTATTGCAGGGGATCAATAAAATTCACTTTGATTTTTCGCTCTATCAATTTTTTCTCAAGATACCGCGCAACAACAATGCCTTTCCGGTTAGTACGCACGGAGCCATACAATAAACTTATGTTTAGTTCCATCTTTATAGAATTTCGTTTTTAGCCTACTTAGAATCTGTCAATAAACACTACTTATAAAATATGGAAACAATTCTATGGCCTGTTATGTTCTCAGGTTTTACATTTATAGTTACTTGATCATCTCCCCCGTAACATTTTCATTACAGAAAACAGGACAAGCATTTACGACGAAATTACATAGTGCCTGTCCATGAAGTCCCATTTGTTGCATTACGCTTGTCCGAAAATTGCTCATTTACTACAAGTAAACTCCATATTATCGGACCGCGCGAGCCTTGCAAATGGAACTTTCTGAACAGACACATGTTCGGTTAAACATTTTGTCAACTTTATTGACGGACGCTAAATAATCAGATTATGATCTTTAGAGTGTTTGAAAAAAGAATATTGTAAATATGAAAACCAAATAAAATACCGGGCGAACGATTTATTAACACTTCTTATTATTTATTAAGAGTTATGCAATTCGTGATTAAAAAAAATTAATTTTAGGCTTTTATAATTTGCATTACTCGCGTCAGTTTTGGGGTATATTTAAGGTATCGAAAACTAAACCCCTGACAAGCCGAAGGCAATAATGCAGGTTTAAAAATGACTTGTCGGTTTAAATTGAAATTATGAGTGGTTTTTTTGGTTCTATTTCAAAGCGTGATTGTGTGATGGATGTGTTTTATGGCACAGATTACCATTCACACCTGGGTACAAAAAGGGCAGGACTGGCTTTTTATTCGGATGATTCCGGAATTCAACGGGCAATTCATAGCCTGGAAGACGGATATTTCAGGAATAAGTTCGATCAGGATATTAAGGGTTTTTCAGGAAATTGCGGTATTGGAATTATCAGCGATTACGAAGCTCAACCAATTGTTGTTACTTCACACCTGGGGCGTTTCGCTGTTGCTACAGTTGGTAAGATTGCCAATATCGATGAACTGGAAAATCAATGTATCGGCAAACGCCGGACATTTTCAGAGACAAGCCAGGGCATGGTCAACCCTACCGAGCTAATTGCCATGCTAATAGCAGAATGTGATAGTTTTGTTTCGGGTATAAACAGTGTTTTCGAGAAAATAAAAGGGTCCTGTTCCATTCTTATTATGACCGAAGACAGGCTAATTGCCACCAGGGATAAGCTGGGAAGGACACCTGTAATTATAGGAAAAAAAGCTGATGCTTATGCCGTATCATTCGAGACCTGTGCTTTTCCTAATCTCAGTTTTGAAACTGCATATTACCTGGGACCGGGTGAAATTATCGAAGTGACTTCTGACGGATACCGGCAGTTACAAAAACCTAATGATAAAATGCAAATATGTGCCTTTCTTTGGGTTTATTATGGTTACCCGCCTTCATTATATGAGAATATTAATGTTGACGAAGTCCGGTACCGTTGCGGCGCTGCACTGGCCAGGTCCGACGATGTAACGGCTGATTTTGTTGCAGGGATACCCGATTCAGGCGTTGGTCATGCCATGGGATACAGTAATGAAAAAGGAATACCCTTTAAGCGCCCGTATACCAAATATACGCCGACCTGGCCACGAAGCTTTATGCCGCAACACCAGGAAACACGTGATCTGGTTGCAAAAATGAAACTCATCACGAACAAAACCGTGATCAAAGAAAAGAAAGGGATATTCTTAGACGACTCCATCGTACGGGGAACGCAGTTGAAAGACAATGTATCCCACCTTTACGCGGGGGGTATCAGGGAAATACACATGCGTATCGCCTGTCCGCCACTGACATACCCATGTGAATTCCTGAACTTCAGTCGATCACGTTCAAACCTGGATTTAGCTACCCGTAAAGCAATAAAGAAAATAGAGGGGCGCGAGGATGTCGATTTTTCAGAATACTCTGATACGAAAAACGGGAAATACACGGCTATGGTTGAGCAAATAAGGAAAACACTCAATTTAACGACACTCAGATTTCAGAAACTGGATGACCTGATAGAAGCAATAGGGCTGCCTAAAGAAAAAGTCTGCACTCACTGCTGGGATGGTTCGGGTTATTTTTAAGTAACTGCAAGATCGTGACCGGATTTGTTTTTGATGTCAATTATCTAACAACAAATAGTTAACAGTGGAGTTGCTCCACCTTTGTTTATTTACCGGCTTCCTGGCTCAAGCCCGGTAACTGCACAACTGTATAACAGCCCAAATTTTTCATTCAGTGTTGCCCTGCCTGATTATATTTTATTAAATTTGTTATGGGGTATTAATACGATATACTTCACTGCTTAATATTTATCCCTGAAAGCCCGAAGCCCGGCTTTCTTTCAGGATAATTTGTATATCATGTATTTTTCTTTTATTGTGAAATTCACAGATCCTGAAAACATTCAATAATGGCAGCTTATCCACAATTAGATCAGATTGCGATAACAGTGAAAGCACATAAATTGCTTAAACAGTTATTGAAAGAGAATCCCAAACTGGATGAGATTATGCGTGGTGCCCGAAATGAAACGGAAGCGTTAATCGGGGTAAGAAACTGGTTACTGGTTGATCTGGAAAGCAGAGAAGATGCATACAGGTTTTATAAATATGAAGTTCGCGGGCGTGAAGCATTTGAAAAACTCAATTGGAAGGACTTTGCAATTATAAGAATTCTGGATTACATTGATAATGCAGGGAAAGAGTATGAAGACCTTAATCTGAGAGGTGAAGTGGCCGTGAGCAATCCCATCAAGATGATATGGCTGGCGGTAACCCATGGCACCGGTGGTGCTAAACCTGCCTTTTTCAAAGATATGTTATATCTCTTCAGGCAATACAGGGGTGAATATACATACGAGATGCCTTCAAGGGAAAAGATTGAAGAATGGATGGACAGGTACCCGTCGGGGCTGGACCCGCGCATCGTTAAGCTCAGGGAAGAAAACCGGGAAAGAATAATCAACATCCTGATAGAAAAAATTGATACGGGGGAAATAAGTACTTCCCAATACCAGTTCACCGGTAAAATGTCACAGGAACAAAAGTTTTTAAAGGTACTGGAATGGTGGGAAGATTACAGATTTCATCTGAGGTTTGCCGTTCGTTCTCCGGAATTGCTTAATGAACTACTCGGAAACTCTCTTGACCCGGATACCATGAAAATTCTGTATGAAGCCAAAGAGGCGGGTATTCCCTTTTTTATCAACCCCTATTATTTGTCTCTTCTGCATGTCAGGGTACCCTACTTTGCTATCGGAGCCGATCTGGGTATCCGTTATTACATTTTATACAGCAAGCAGCTTGTTGATGAATTCGGCCATATCATTGCCTGGGAAAAAGAGGACAAAGTGGAACCGGGAAAGCCCAATGCCGCGGGTTGGATTCTCCCAACCCATCATAGTGTACACAGGCGTTATCCGGAAGTGGCCATTTTAATTCCGGCCACTATGGGACGAGCCTGCGGCGGACTGTGTGCTTCCTGCCAGCGGATGTATGATTTTCAGCGCGGCAATCTGAATTTTGATCTGGACAAACTTAAACCCGGCGAGACTTGGGATGAACGGTTAAAAAGTATTATGGAATACTGGGAAAAGGATACCCAACTCAGGGATATTCTGATTACCGGTGGTGATGCTTTAATGAGCCGGGACAGATCACTGCAGAAAATCCTGGACGCGACCTGGCAGATGGCCCTTAATAAAAAAAAGGCTAATGAGAAAAGAAAGAGTGATGAAAAATATGCTGAGATTGTCAGGGTAAGATTGGGAACAAGAATACCGGCCTATCTACCTCAAAGGATCACACCGGAACTTACAGCCATACTGAAAGATTTCAAGTTAAAGGCCTCAGGGATTGGTATAAAACAATTCATAATACAAACCCATTTTGAGTCACCCATGGAAATTACACCCGAAGTGGAATATAGTATAAAAAAGCTTATTTCTGCTGGATGGACGGTAACCAACCAACATGTATTTACTTCTTCCTCTTCGCGAAGAGGTCATACAAACAAATTAAGAAAAGTACTGAATGATATAGGCATACTGACCTATTATACATTTACCGTGAAAGGCTACATGGAAAACAACTTTAATTTTGCCACTAATGCCAGGGCCGTGCAGGAACAGGTAGAAGAAAAAATAATAGGACAGATCCCCGAAAAGTATCACGAAAGCATCAGGGAATTTCCATTGGATGCAGAACACATGATAATAAATATAAATGAACTTCGCAAAAAAGCCTCTATTCCGTTTTTAGCTACCGACCGCAATGTATTAAACCTTCCCGGAGTTGGTAAAAGCCTTACATACAGGGCTATAGGCATTACAAGGTACGGAAGGCGTATCCTGGAATTTGATCATGATGCAAACCGTAATCATAGTCCCATTATCCATAAACTGGGTAAAGTGATCATCATAGAATCCAAATCAATAAGCGAATACCTGCAACAGTTGGAAGATATTGGGGAAGATATAAACGAATATGAAAGTATCTGGGGCTATTCCATTGGTGAAACCGAACCAAGGATGTCTGTTTATGAATATCCTGATTACGATTTCACTGTCGTGGAAGAAATGACAAACCTGGATATAGATGCCTGATCTGATTATTCACGTATCAGAATAAACCGGGTTTGCCATGGTTTTAAATCCATTTCCATTTCAATCCTGTTTTTTTGTTGTAACTGAACTATACCTTTATATTATTCCGCATTTCTCCGGATAATCTTTTCTCCTTCCTTAACCGTGAGATTGAGACCGGATAAATCCAGTCCTTTTACATTCTCCAAAACAAATCCTGTTTCTGCCGTTATATTACAATTTTCAAATATAACATTTTGGAAAGGCACAATCACAATTCCCCCACCTTCTGCTGCACACTTATCGATCACCTGCTGAATAACCCTGGTATTTACCACTGATGTATCTGCTAAAGCCCCGTAATCGGAAATATTGTAATGTGCCTGTTTCTGAAATGAAAAAGAAAACAGGGAAAAAATCAATAAAAAAACCGGTAAAATACTGATAATTAGCACCCTTCTTTCCCCGGCTTTCTGTTTTGGTATTTGATCCTGCATAATAATTAAATTAACTGAATTATTCATAAGCCTTCCTTTATGTTTTTCTGAAATAACTCAGCAAGATTAACACATGAAGGTAATCATTTTTATATCCACAAATGAGGTACAAAGACAACCAAGCGAAGCGAGCTTGTTATCTACTTATACAAAATATTATACACCTTTTTTTTACTTTCATGCAGGGCTAATAGTTCAAAATGCTTCTTATCCATCATGTTCCCGCTATGTATTTCTTTTAGCTCTTCAAATAATTCGAAGTTCTCCAGATAGAATAATTGATAGCCATGTTTGTTAACGATATCAAACAATTCAATCCTTTCTTCTTTATTAAGTCGCTTATAACACTCTATCATAAGAGCAGGTTTATATTTTTCCAGAATTAGTGGAATTGTTTTTAATATTTCTTTATCATAACCTTCTGCATCAATTTTAATCAGACTTAATTGTTCTAAGTCTGCCTTATAGTTTTCAAGTAAAAAGTCTTGTAAATTCTTGCCGGTTACTTTTAAAGTATAGTTATGCTTATGGTTTTTATTCTTTATCTTAGATAAAAAACCACCATTACAAAATGATGCGTCGCTATAATTAAATGTAAATTCTCCGTGCTGACTGGTGGCGGCAAAACACAGAGGTATTATATTGGTCCATTTTTTATTTAATCGCGCATTCTCCTCAAGGATTTTAAAAACATATTTATTAGGTTCTAAACCTAAAACTTTTCCCTCCCTTCCAACGGCAAGCGCCATAGGAACCGTCGTATCTCCCGTATGTGCTCCAATATCAATTATCAAACTACCTTTTTCACTTATCTTTTTATAAAATAAAATATTAGATTCCGATATTTTTTTTGGTTTTTCAAAGGGGTGTAACCACTGAGCATATTCCACTTCACCAAATGAATTAATTTGAAATTTTTTTATCTCAAATCCATATTCGTTAAAGGTCTTTTTTAACTGTTTCTTTTCGATCTTTCTCTTAATGTAATCAATCATTTTTTTTATGTTTAATTATATGTGTGTACAAAATGATGTATAAACGGTTAAAACCGTCAAGTAGGCAAGGGTAATTTATTTGCTATATCGCGTGCAGGTAGTTGTTCTATTTCCCCTTATCTGTTTCATTGTATATTACCGGCATTTGTCCTTTCCATTTATTCCAAATATCATCCTCTAATATAAGTCGTGCCATAAAGTATCCCACATTTATACGACATATAACTCATTCATCCATTTTATCATAATTTCAATATTTCCCAATTCAAATGGGGCTGTATGTATACCTTACTTTATTGATACAAAAATTCTGTTTAAAGATACAAATTCATTAAATAATTTCTCCACCATTTTATAACTACATGAAATTATGAATAAAATTTAAAAAATATTTCATCCTGCCTTGAATCCCGGATACATTATTCTCTGATCATGTAGCTAACCAAAGTATGAGTTAATAATTAAAAGCAGACATTCCGGCACTACCTGCATTCCGTAAATCCCGGTTCGGATAAATAAAAATCATTAATAAAATTTATAGAATCAGTGTTGCTCCCTATACAAATAATAATAAAGTCCCATACAGTTTACCGGAAAATAGAAATAAATTCACAGTAATATTATTTTAGCCTGATTAATTCAAAAACTCGCATTTCGGTATATTTTTTCAAAAAAATGAATCACTGTATTTCATTCTTGGAGAATTTCACTTCAAAATTTATGATGGATTGAAATTTGGTTACCAATTCACGTAATAACAAAAGACCACCATCGCCACTTATTCTTTCACCAGAAAAACTTAACTCCACTTTTTTGTTTGATACCGGAAAAAATCCAAAATTGGGTTTTCGTTTTCAGAAAATTTATTTATCATTGTTCAAAAGGGTTTTTGTTATTGACACCCTAAAAACACTGATACTTCAGTTATTTTTAGGTGACAAAATCCCTTTTTTTATGAATAATTCAGGTTAGGTATTGTTACAATAAAAATGCATATATTTAGATTGTTTAAATCGGGTTTTATCATATTGTATTCAATGTGATCAACAAACCTGTATTATTCATGAATACTAAATGATTAAAATTTAAAAACATGCGGTTTTTATTATCAATAATTTTTGTTCAGATATTATACATAATAACATGCTGTGTTGCAACAGCTGAAGACGGCTATGATTTGTGGCTTCGTTATAATAAAATAACAGATCAACAGCTTTTAGAGCATTACAAATCGGCAGTTCACCGAATTGAACTGAAAGGATCAGGCCCAGCTGTCCAAATTGTGAAAGAAGAACTTGAGAATGGTATGAAAGGTTTACTCGGCCAGATTGTACCTGTTAATGTTTCTTCGGGTTCGTCAAAAAACGATACTTTACAAAACGGTACAATTGTTTTTGCAATTATTGATGAAAATGGTATTCCCTTTTCTGATAATTTAGGAGGAGGGTTTCCTGAAATCAGGGAAAAATCAGCAAAGCTGAAAGACGAAGGCTTTCTTATGAAATCAATTGAAATTCAGGGCAATAATATACTGTTGATATTTGCAAAAAGCGAAGCCGGTATACTCTATAGTGCCTTCCATTTTCTAAAACTCATTCAAACACATCAGAATATAACAGATCTGAGTGTGCTGGAAAATCCAAAAACAGACTACCGGTTACTTAATCACTGGGATAATCCTGATCGTACAGTAGAAAGAGGATATGCCGGTTTCTCCATATGGGAGTGGCATAAGCTACCGGGGTATGTTTCTCCGCGTTACAAAGATTATGCAAGAGCAAATGCTTCTGTTGGTATTAACGGTACGGTACTTACGAATGTTAACGCCAATGCCCGTGTGCTAACACCGCAATACCTGGGGAAGATCGCTGCTATTGCCGATGTGCTTCGTCCCTATGCCATAAAGGTATACCTGACAGCACGCTTTAGTGCACCTGTCGAACTGGGTGGCCTGAAAACAGCCGATCCTTTGAACAAAGAGGTACGCAACTGGTGGAAAACAAAAATCGATGAAATATATAAGTATGTTCCTGATTTTGGCGGCTTTTTGGTAAAAGCAAACTCCGAGGGGCAGCCGGGCCCACAGAACTATGAACGATCCCATGCGGAAGGTGCAAACATGCTGGCTGAAGCCCTTGATAACCATGGTGGAATTGTGATGTGGCGGGCATTTGTTTACTCGTTTGATGAAAATGAAGACAGGGCCAAACAGGCTTATAATGAATTCAAGCCACTTGATGGCAAGTTTCGTGACAATGTGATGGTGCAGGTGAAGAACGGCCCCATAGATTTCCAGCCCAGGGAACCTTTCCATCCCCTGTTCGGGGCAATGCCAAAAACACCATTAATGATGGAGTTTCAAATAACACAGGAATACCTTGGATTTGCCACACATTTGGTATACCTGGCATCTATGTGGAAGGAATGCCTGGAATCTGACACTTATGCCAAAGGCGAAGGTTCAACAGTTGCAACAGTGATTGACGGCTCCCTGTACAACAAGAATATTTCAGGCATGGCCGGAGTTTCCAATATCGGTGCCGACAGAAACTGGACAGGACATCCGTTTGCCCAGTCCAACTGGTATGCCCTGGGCCGGTTAGCATGGGATCATACTCTTACAGAAGCTGAAATAGCAGATGAATGGCTAAGAATGACATTTTCCAACAACAAAGATTTTATTGCACCGGTAAAAGAAATAATGCTATTCTCGCGTGAGGCCTCGGTAAACTATATGACCCCGCTGGGGCTGCATCATATTATGGGTGAAGGCCATCATTACGGCCCCGGCCCGTGGGTTGACCAGGCTGCAAGGGAAGACTGGACTTCGGTGTATTATCACCGTGCCGATGAAAACGGGATAGGTTTTGACCGTACAAAAACAGGATCAAATGCGGTAAGCCAGTATTATAAACCGGTTGAGGAAAAATTCGGAGATCCGGGATCCTGTCCCGAAAAGTTCCTTTTATGGTTTCATCACCCTGACTGGGATTATACTATGAACTCCGGACGGACATTATGGGAAGAACTATGCCACAAATATTATAAAGGTGTCAGTATGGTACGTGATATGCAGGAGAAATGGAATGCCGCGGAAGGCCTGATCGACCGGGAAAGGTTCGTACATGTGAAAAGTCTGCTTGCCATACAGCTTGAGGAAGCCGAAATGTGGAGAAATGCCTGCCTTTTGTATTTTCAGCAATTCTCCGGCAGGCCCATTCCAAAGCAATATGAAAAACCCTCCGGATCCCTGGAGTTTTATAAAAAACTCGATTTCAGGTATGCCCCGGGTAATTTACACTGTGAATGAGATCACCCTGCCGGTTGATATGCTTCAACCGGCAATATGAATTTCCCTTAACAATAGCAATGGGTAGAGATCAGCCCCGCATTACAAACGGGTCCGGTGAAAACCGGGACAGCCCGGAAAAGCCAAACACGGGCCGGTAAAGAATGAGAGGCGTTAAAGACCAGACAGCCGTTTTTAGATTTCAAACATGAATTATCCTTAAATAGAATTTGTCAATAAACTCGTAGTGTTTGTTCAGAATGTTCGAGATCAAGGCGCGCGAACCGAACGAAGTGAGCTCTTTAACTTACTTTTTTAAGTGAGTTAAAGAACTTATTTAAAAGTGAGCTCTTGAACACCTTTAAAAATTAAACACGTTGTGAAAAACATTTTAAACCGCAGTATATTGGAGTATTCGAGGATTTAAAATTTTGGCAACAACGCGGATATCGGACATTATGGACAGACATTAAATAAAATGGGTGTAATTTTCATTCATTTTTATGAACCAATTAACCCGGTAATATTAACAATTCAGGGTGAAATTTTTTGTCCGGCCTGTCTTAACATGAGATTAGTAGCTGGGAATATTTATCTCTCACGGAGTCACGTTACTGTTTTACAATGACATAACCATATCAACCCGTAATTAACGATATATTACAAAATATTTCCTTGTAATAAAAAAATCTAATACAAGGTATAATTTCAGGTATTTTGATCATAAGCTTCGCGATTTTTGACAGGCATACTAATTCTGTATTCGATCAGCAGGCCACTGGATGCACTGGTTCAGGGAGCCACTGAATAAGGGTTAATAATGAACCTGCAGAAATCCGGCCGGGGGAAACTTAAGTTATCACGACCATATATATGCATATGCATGGCAAAAAAGAAAATAAATGCTAAGGCTTCGCTGCAGGAATAATACGGGCGATTTACTGCAAACCTCCAACAGGATGCGGTAAAGAGAAGCATAAATGCCTGGGGTTCGCGGCAGAAAGCACAGGATTTTTTAGTTTTCTGTTAACGATTTTTACTTAATATTGTTGATTAAGTGTTTTCTATTTCATGATAAAAGATATACCATGCACACAAAATTTCTGT
>CAZBJH010000100.1:0-1794 GCA_964492185.1 uncultured Bacteroidales bacterium
ACCGGAGGTAATGCAAAACAAAACCCGAACATCACGTGGCTTAAATAATAGTTCAGGTCAATACCGTTTTTACCGGTTATCAGCGGAGTTAATGCCATAAAAGCACTTACAGATACAATATTCCAGGTAATAAAAAGCGTTTCTTTTCGTAAGGTCCATTCTTTCGGATTAAAAAAGGAAGCAAGTATTTTGGGCAGTATGAAATGGTTGAAAATGTGAAACAGGAGAAAAACCAGTGTTAAGAGCGCAACGTACCAGCCCGTGTATTTTTCTGTTATATCAATTTTATAGGGCTTTAATATGATCAACACTAAAAAAGCATACAGTGTAATTAATATATAATCGGTTTTACGGGGTAGCAGCAACGGATATTGCTTGTTCAATGTATAGAATGAGAGCTTCTTTTTAATAGTTTGATTGGATTGGGTGAAACGGTTCAGATAATAGCTACTGAGATAAAGAAAAAGCAAAATAAGAAGAAAGGAAAGAATGCCCGCCCAAAAAAAGGTTTTATTTTTATTTGCAGAAAGATGATATTCGTATATTTTTATCCTGTTGTTCAGGGTTTTCAGCTTATTTTCTTTTTTACGGGTTTCGTATTTCAGGTGAAGGTCAAGCACGTTCTTATTGTTTTCTGCCTTGTAAATACTGTCCTTTAGTTGCTGGTATAGTCGTTGATATTTGTAAGCCGAATCATAGACATGTTGGTTGGCATACAAATCAGCATACATGTTATAGGTTTTCATTAATACCAGGGGTTCATCACTAATCCTTGCATGTTGGATACTTTCTTCAAGAAAAAATAATGCAGAATCATACAGGCCCATTTTGGTGTAAACCGAGGCCAATGAAGAAAAGGTTGTAGATATGCCGCTGATATCACGTATGTCTTTCTTTAAGGCAAGTGATTTTTTGTAATGGCTGAGTGCCCTGGGGTATTTTCCCGCATCATTATAAAAGCTACCCAGCGACTCCAGCGTGTGGGAAATGCCTTTCTTATCCCCGATCTGTTTTCGAAGTTTCAGGGCTTTCATGTAACAAACCAGTGCACTATCCGTTTGGTGTATCTCATCATAAAGAGTCGCCAGGTTGTAATACAGGGTGCCCTGCTTGCGGATGTTTCCCATACCGGCATAGCAGGTCAGTGCTTTTTTCGAATACGCAATGGCTTCCTTGTGGCGATCCATTTTTCCGTATATAATGGCAATGTTTCCTGTTGTATTGGCAATTTCCACTTTGTCGCCTGTTTCATGGCTCAGGCGGTTTGCTTTTATGTAAGCCTTCATTGCTTTTTGATAGTCAGTTTTCAGCATATAAATAACTCCCAGCACATTGTAGGCAGAGCACATTAATTCATTATTCCCTATGAGACGTGAATAATTCAAGGAAGAATTTAAATACGTTGCCGAACTGTCGTAATTACCTTTCATGTATAAACTCAGTCCGGCACTGTACAGACTATTGGCCAGGCATAATGTATCACCGGCTTTCCTGCTTAAGCGTGTGGCGGTATGGAAACAGCCGAGGGCTTTTTTATAGTGGTTTGCAAAGGCATAGGCACGGCCTGCTTCCCAGTATACCTTGATTTTTTGTATATCGTTGTTGTCACTGTTTTTCAGCCTGAGGGCTTCATTGAAATACCGGAACGCAGCCAGCGAATCGGTGGTAATATGAAGTTGTCCCAACTGAAGCAAATATTGTGCCCGGAGCGAATCGTTGCGGGTATTTTCCAGTAAAGATTGAAGGCTGTCGGAAACGCTTTTTGCCTGCAGCGGATCAGGGTTTATGAATATT
>CAZBJH010000100.1:1894-13037 GCA_964492185.1 uncultured Bacteroidales bacterium
TTAGAAAAAATACATGATTGTTGAGAAATGCATAATTATGTTGTAAAATGTCCGGAAGTAATATCAAATTCCAGACATTTGATAATGTATAATTCAATTTTTTTTAGTATAAAACAGATGAGTATTTTTCCAGCCGCCAGGTAGGGTTGGATTATTCCTCTTCTTTGACCTCTCTTGCTTTTTCACATTTTATTTTCATATGCTCCCGTTGAAAAGAAATAAACGGCTTTCCATATTCTGCTCCGTCATATTCTCTTTGAAACTGGATATCTTCAACATAATAGCATGTACTGTCCTTGCCTATATATACAGCAAAAGTTGCCGGTCTTGTGTCTTTATACCAGGGAGTGCCATAATCTGTTTTATATAATAAGTATTCCTTACCCGGAGAAAATTTCTGTACCCTGATTGTATATATTGTATCGCAGTTATTCCATGATTTATATAATATTTTTTCAATTTTTTCATGGGTTAATTCAGGATCATCAAATTTATAGTTTGCATTGAGCAGGCGCTCCGGCAATTCCTCTTTTACTTCATTTTTTTTTGTTTCATTTTTTTTTGTTTTGTCAGGGACAACTTTGTTTTTCAGTTTTTTCAATGTACCCAGTTGGGAATAGCTTTGCATGGGAATAGACATGGCTATAACAACAAAACATAAACAAAAGATTATCGTACTTTTTTTCATAATTTTATGTATTATATGTTTAAAATTTTATGGTTACAAATGATGGTTTCTGCGATGACAAAAATCAATTCATCATGTTGAGACAAATGCATTAATACTCATTTTATATTTCCACAATCGATTTTTATATGTTCTCTTTCAAAATCGATCAGAGGAGCTGAATAATTACCTGCTCCGCTGTATTCCCGCCTGAAATGGATATCCGTGACATAGTAGCACCATCCGTCTTTGCCTTTGTAAACAGCATGGACAGGCACCCGGGTTGATTTATAGTCGGGCACACCAAAATCTTTATAGATCATGTACTCATCGCCTTCATCATGTTTTTCAATAATGAGTTGAGTAATGGTTGCACAATTGTCCCATTTGTTTTTTAATAATGATTTAATATTAGCCGTTGAAAGCTTCGGATCGTAAAAATGCCCGGAAGAATAGCTGAATTGTTCGGGTAATTCAGCCATTTTGGCTTTATTATCTTTGGCATTTTTTACTGCCAGCTTTGCGTTTTCTTTTAGTTTTGTAATATCTGCGGTGGACCAGTCGAGCTCAATCTCACCTATTGCATAATGTATATCCGTATTTCCTTTATGATATCCTATTTTTAAAGTATGGCTGGAAGGTGATAATCCGGCCAATTGTTCTATCCAGTCAACGGCTTGTTGTGTGTTTGTCGCCTTACCAGCATCAGGAATGATCTCTAAAAGCAAATATGATTTTTTCATCTCATTTTTATCATGAGTAACTCGAATATTAAAATCCGATACACCATTATCAACGTCAACATAATAGCCTCCGGTTTCATCATGCGTAAAATATGTAAGGGAATTCTGTACGGTGCCTGCATATCCGTCAAGGTATACAATTCCGTATATTTTATCCGTACCGGTAAATTTTGTTTTAAACCGGGAAGGATCTTCCTTTCTGACAGTAACAGGCTGTGATGAGAATAATATTTTCCCTTTATTGGTCTTATGGAAATCACTGGTATATAACCTGGCATAATAATCGGCAGCGATATCGGTTTGTGCTTTTTTAATATCGGAGTTGAGTTGAAGCCCTTTTTCGTTTTCCGGATCCAGGAGTAATACCGCATTGGCGTACTTCGAGGCTACGTCAAGATTAAGTACGGCTTTTTGTGTGTTATTATTTCCTTTCTCTTTATAAGCTTCCGCTATGTATTTTTTTATTTCTGGTTGGACATGATTATCGATCATCGCGGGTATTTTGTCCTTAAATTCGATTAAAATATTGTAATGATTCTCATTTGCATTTTGTAACCCTTTTTCTTTCACACATTTATAAGTTGCCGGGTAATCCAGTTCCAGCGCTTCCTGATATAATTGTTCAGAGCCGTATCTTTCAGGATATTCTCCCAGGTAATAAGCGGTATGATATTTCGAGGACACAAATTTCTTATATTCCTCATCATATTTTACAACATTTGATTCACTGCTTTCAGAAGAGGAAAAAGAAGCTTTTTTGGTAGTTACATCTTTTTCGGTTTTGCTATTATCAGCTTTTTTTTCTGTGCTTTTTACAGTTTTTTCCGCTTCCTTTTTTAATTTTTTTAATTTACCGAATTGTGCTCTGCATGGGTTACCGGGTAAAAAAATAAAAGACAGAATAATAAGGTAAACGATTTTTTTCATGATATAATGATTTGGTGAAACATAATAAATCGGACAAATGGTACGTGAAAATACTCAACATGGTTGAAGGATAGCAAAAGAATGTTGTGAAACGCAAAGAAATGTTGTGAAATGCATTTAAATGATTTTCATTTTCCCGGATCAAGGACAGGTAGTTGGATATGGTCAACTTAGTATACCTTATTGAAGCAACATAATTTTTTTTGTTTGGAAGCCATAATTTTCTGCTACCATCCTGATCAGATACATCCCTTTTGGCAAACCGGCTAAAGTAATGCTTTCTGAATACGTCCCTGGTGCTTTTTCTTCGGCAATTTCTTGTATTATTCTTCCGTTTATGTCCAAAATATGGACAAGAATACGGGTTTTTCCGGGTATTGTATAGTTTAATACTATCACATGGTGAGCCCGGGTTTTGATATTCATGGAAAATGCATTATCCCAATTCCTGTTCAAAGACACACTTGACTCGGGAACAATGGAAAATACAGTATCACTGGAATCTGCCAATTTTTCGTTTGTATCGCTAACGCGAATAAGGCAATTATCCGAAGAAGCTTCCGGAACGGTCCAGGAATATGAGCCAATGTCGGCTGCACTCACTACTTCTTCAGTCCATGAGCTGCCATTATCCACAGAATAATCAATTTTTACATTGCCGCTCGTATTCTGTGAATCCCACGTGATATCATGAATACTTCCTGCCTGCCAGGTTTCACCGCCATTAGGTGATGTTACAGTAATCTCCGGAGGGACACTACTGCTCGTTGAAATAGAAAATACAGCATCACTGATATCACAGGGATAATCATTGGTATCATAGATGCGCACAAGACACCTGTCGGATAATTTATCAGGAATGGTCCAGGAATAAGAACCGTCATTATCTGTCAGGGTAACTATTTCGTTCCATGAATTACCAGCGTTTGTGGAATAATCAATGGTAATATTTTTATCCGTTGATCCTACGCGTTGACTGGTCCATGTAATATTATGGTTACTTCCTGTTTTCCAGTTTTCTCCTCCGTTGGGAGTGGTCACGGTGATGGTGGTAAAGCCGTCAATAATGTGTCGTGTAAAAAAGTGCCAGATCTCTTCACTTGCATTGATCCCTCCACTGACAGACATGGGCCATACATGTTGGTCTTCCCGGCCCGTGATCAATACCACTTCGGTATCTGTAGTCTGAGAAATAAAACTTTCCTTAAAGTATGTTGAATCTGTATTACCGGGTGGATAGGGATCCGCGACAATAGGATGTGTGGAACATTCATTATGGTCAACCCAGAAATCTATCGTAGTTTCCATGTTTTCATAGGGTGCGGTTTCATCATCCATACCATGAATATTTAATATGCCAATGGGCTGGGTAAAAGGGCAATGGTAAATATCACATAGACCGGCTACAGAAGCTATAGCTGCAAACTGATCGCCCATACAGCAGGCAAGGCGATGTGACATTATACCTCCAACGGAGAAACCACAAACATAGATTCTATCCTGATTAATAGTATAGTCGGAATTCAATGTATCCAACAGGGCAGAGATAAATTCCACATCTGTGTCTCCCAGATAATCCCATGTATTTTGATCACCCTGTGGATATACAGCTATAAATCCTTCATTTTCTGCAATATCGTTAAAACCTGTCATATGCATCATTCCTTCTCCGTTTCCTCCGATGCCGTGCAGAATCAGCACTAACGGGGCATTTGTTATGCCATCGGGTTTATACAACCAGTAACTTCGGGTGTTTCCGTTTACCAGAATACTGTGTTCATCCTGCCCAAAAAGATTTGCTGCAGGAATGTTGCTTACAAAAACAAGAGCTAAAATTGAAAGATTAATATTTTTCATAGGTAATTTTAATGTTGTATTTGCTTGTTGTTCGCAAAAATATTCATAGGGGTTATATAAATGCAATCAAATGTTGCGAAATGCAAATAAATGTTGTGAAATGCATAATGATAACAAGCCAGGGAAGTTTGGCCTGTCATTTTAATTTTTACTAAATTGCCGTTTTAAAAAGAAATCACAGGATGAAGTTTAACAATTATATACTGACATTTTGCTTACTTGATAAGGAACAGGTTGTCTTTAGCCTTGCTGATGGCCCGGAAGAGTTTTTTATCCGGTATGATAAACGGGATGAAGATTTTTATTATGATGATCATACTGTAATTGCGGGAATACTGGTAAGAAATCAATTTCAGCTTAAAAAAATTATCCGGTCAGCCCTTAAGGGTCAACCTGCTCCAGGTGACCGGGTCAATTGCGTATTGATTGACCAGTTTACTTTTCTTAATTATAATGATTATAATCATTTTATACGGGTTGACAGGCGCTGGAAAAAGCCGGGGATTGATGTCAGCGAAACCGGAACATCAGCCATTCATAAGATATATGTTGACGGATCATATGCCTGTGATCTCGACCGGTCGGCTTACGCTGGAATTATTGAAGACACGAAAGGTAACCGTGAGATATACCATGCTTTTTTAATCGGGGGCAGCAGCAACCTGATGGAACTGCTTGCCGTGACTGAAGGGTTACGACGTCTTGGCCCGGTTAAAAAAGTACAAATCAATACCGACAGCCGTTTTGTGATCCGGGGCCTGGCCCAGTGGATTCATTTCTGGAAGCTAAATGATTGGCAGACAGCACACGGCCGTAAGGTTAAACTTGCAACATACTGGCAACAGGCCGATCAGTTGTGCAAAGGAAAATTATTGGAATTAAAATGGATCAAGTCCCGTTCAGGCGATATCAACCAGGATTTTTGCCACCGGCTTGCCAAACAAATTGCCACGGGATGAGAGTAAGCTTATTTTGCTTTCCGGCAACTTCTGAAAAAATCTATTCAGCAGTACCGGCCACCGTCCGGTCAATTTCGGCCACGCTCATATTCATTGTGCCAATCAGGCCAGGGCTGGCATTCACGTTGGTATAAACCGAAGTCCTTTCTGAAAAGAAATTTTCAAAGGGATTGTCACTGTATTTTGAATATGACGGGAAAAAATATAATAATTTTCTGATACTGGAATTTTATGAAAAACGGCACGGGAATTTTTTTATTCCAAACCAAATTTTTTATGGGAGGTTCTGTATATTTAAGGACTTTTAAATCAATGCGGGTTTCTTAACAATAAGATATTCAATCTATAAGCACAATCACTATGATTAACTGGCTTGAAAGCAATTCTTTACCAATACTCTTCGTAGTAGGGGTTATGTTTTTGATTCCTCTTGCATTGTCACAAATCACCAAACGATTGGGACTTCCGAAAATTATTGCATATATGGTTGCGGGAATTCTTTTAGGGCCTTCTGTCCTGAATTTTTTAGATGAACAAACCCTTGGCAATATGGAATTCATTACCCATATGGTTCTGGGGTTTGTAGCTTTCAAAATTGGGTTGGAAGTGAATGTCAGAGAAGTTCTGGCACATGGACGGGGAATTATTATTACTGTTCTTTCCGAGTCGTTTCTGGCTGTAATTATGGTGTCACTGTTCCTTTATCTTTTTACCGGGAATCTGCCTTTAGCATTAATGTTTGGAGCTTTAGCCCCGGCCAGTGCTCCGGCAGGTACCATTGCTGTTATTGATGAAACCAAATCCAAGGGCAGTCTTACCCAAACCTTATATTCAATCGTTGGGATAGACGATGGATTGGCCATTATTATATTCGGCCTGATAAGTCCTGTTGCTATTTTTTTTCTTTCTCATTCGGGCAGCGATGTAGCTCTGGGCGGCAGTTTTTGGACATTTTTAATCGAGCCGTTTCGTGAAATCGGGCTCAGCATTCTGTTGGGAGGGGTAACTGCTGCCCTGTTTATTTGGTTGACTCGTTTTAGAGGTTTTCGTGAAGAGTTAATGCCTCTTTCATTTGGTGCAGTTATACTGGTTACCGGTGTTAGTCAGATGGCAAACCTCTCAGAGATTCTCTCGGGCATGGTGTTCGGACTAGTAATTGGGAATTACCCTAAACTCGATGAAATAAAAGATTATGAGGAAGAGGAGGTCGGTTTTATAATCCCGTTGTTTTACCTCTTGTTTTTTACTTTAGCGGGGGCAAATCTCCATTTGGAATCTGTTCCTGCTCTGGGTCTGGTAGGTCTGTTTTATGTGACAGGAAGAATTGTTGGAAAAGGATCAGGTGCATTTATAGGGGCCAGCCTGGGTAAGATGGAACCCAAAATCCGCAGATACCTGGGCTTTGGAATATTGTCACAAGCCGGAGTGGCTATCGGTTTATCTTTGGTGGTTAAGAACCGCTTCCAGGGCCTGGGCCCTGAAATCAACGATGCCGGTTTGACAATGGGAGACCATATAGGCAACGTTGTTTTTACTACCATTACAGCCACCAGCGTGATTTTTGAGATAATCGGGCCAGTCCTGGCAAAATATGCGCTAAAAAAATCGGGGGAAGCCAGGGTCTGATTAATCCTCGTGCTATTATAACTTTTATTGGTATTGCTATTGGAAATAAAATAAGGGTCACAGTCTGAAAAAACCTATTCGGCCGTACCGGCAACCGTCTGGTCAATTTCGGTAACACTCATATTCATTGTGCCAATCAGGCCAAGGCCGTCATTTACGTTGGTATAAACCGAAGTCCTTTCTGAAAAGAAATTTTCAAAAGGATTGTCGCTGTATTTTGAAAATGACGAAAAAAATTTGTAATAATCTTCTGAGATGGAGTAAACGACAATTTTATATCTGGTTGATAAAAGTGATGTTGAAACATTAAAAGTATGAGTTTTGCCATTAAAGAGATCATCACTGAGAATAAATGTATGACCCCATATTTCATCCTCCATTTCAACAGGATAAACATTATATCCATCATAGGTCATTTCAATATAATTGTCTTTAGTATCCATGGAGGCTTTTGTAAATGTATAAAAGGAGTCAACTATCTGCCAACCCTGAGTTTCAAAAATATATTGCTTATTATATGTGAGAACCGAGATCATATAATAATCCTTCTTTTCTGATCTGTCATTTATTGTGATATCAAGATTAAGCTGGTGGTTCTCTTCAACCCAGGTTTCCCCGTTATAATCTATAATTATTATTTCTATTTTTTTTGAGGAGGTATCAATATCAGTGATCTCAGGTTTTTGAGGCAGTTCGAATGTACAGGATGCTTCCCCAAGTTTTTCCGACCGGGCTTTTATTTCATAAACGGCATTTGTTTCCGGCTTTATTCCGGGCAAACCATAATAGTTATTGCCAAGGGGTTCGAGCATATCTATAAAATCCCCGTTTTTTATCAGTTCCAGTTTAATATCTTCAGCTGCTATGGTTTTGTCAGGGTCAAGGCCACCTATACTTTGTGAAACATGAACTTTAATGATGCTGTCGGGCCTTATAATGCTGTTCATTACAATAGAAGGCTCAAAATCCTTAAGTTCAAAATTTTTTACTTGTTTTTCACAGGACAGGAATGTAAATAAAGCAATAAAATAAATAAGGTATTTTATGTGTTTCATCATTTTTATTTAAAATGTAAAGCTGTATTTGAAATAGGGTATAATAGGGAACAGGCTTATCTGCTTAACTACCTTCTTATCCTTTTGGGGATCATATTCCCACATGTCTTTGAAATTATAATAAAGTACAAAGGCATTTTGCCTGTTATAAGCATTGTATGCTCCAAAGCTCCATGTTCGGGTATGGTGTTTTTTTTCCTTATGGAAGTTAATACCCAGGTCGAGACGGTGATAGTCCGGCATTTTATAATTGTTCCTGGTATCGATATGTTCAATATATTTTGTATCTTCCATATACCACTGGTTGCCATGGTCGACATCCTGAAAGACCGACAGGTTATTAACATATTTTTCCACGGGGAGAGTGGTGTGATAGCCGGTTCCATATACCCAGGTCAATCCCATGTCTATCCTTTCATTTATCTTATGGGAAATCACCAGTGAAATGTCATGACGCCGGTCGTACTTGTAGGGAAATACCTTTCCATTGCTTATATTGGCATACTGACGGTTGGCCCAGGCCAGTGTATAACCTATCCATCCGGTGGTTTTGCCAACCGATTTCTGGATCATAAATTCCATTCCATAAGCATTTCCCTTACCCGATTCTATTTTGTCCTGCCAGTCGCTTCCCACATCAATAAAGCTTTCACCCTCCTTATATGCAATGGTATTATTCATATCCTTATAAAAACCTTCGAGTGTTAGTTCATACTGATCGTGTAAGGCCAACGCAACACCCAATGCCAACTGTTTCGACCTTTTGGGTTTTATTCTATCTGTTGACGGAACCCAAAGATCAGTGGGTAAACCGATATTTGTATTGGTAAGGAGGTGAATGCTCTGCTGCATTTCAGCATATGATGTTTTTAAAGAAACTATATCGTTCATGAGATAGCGCACAGATACGCGGGGTTCCAGGGAAAAGTAGTTCTTATTTTTCAGTAAAAAGCCGGAATATCTGATCCCAATGTTTGTTTTTAACCGGGTTCCTATATTGATATCATCTTCAATATAAAATGATATGTCATTTACAAATATTTTTTTATTGCCAAAGCTTGTATCTATAGATGCAAGCTCATCATTGTAGATATCTTTAAATGCCAGCACACCGGGATTGAATGTATGATTGATAAAGTCGACACCGGCACGGATATAATGGCTGGCAGATGGAATATAATCAATCTCTGCCCGTGCAGAGTAATCCCTTATGCCTGAAATATATGACATGCCAAATTCATTAGTCTCCTTCCCGCCAGGATTCTCAGTAATATATGTATAATTAAATCCGGTATTGAAAGCATAGTCACTCACGGTTAATGTAATATTACTGAACAAATTTTTATTAATAATTGTGTTTAACCGTAAAGCAGATGTGATATTTTTCCAGAAAATACCCATATCACCCTTATCATCCCATGAATTGTCAATATCCTCATATTTATCATGGTAATTCATGTAAAACTTGTCTTTTCCCGTGTAGATACTGTAAAAGATCCTGTTCCTGTTGTTTATTTTATGGTTGATCTTGGCATTAATATCATAAAAGAAGTAACCCGTGTTCATGTTAAAATTATCACCTTCCATGTTATTCATATGTTTTATGAGTGGCCTGGCGAGAATATCAATATATGTGCGGCGTGCTGAAACAATAAATGATGTTTTGTCTTTTATTATGGGGCCTTCTATAGTAAGTTTTGAAGAGATTAGTCCAATAGATCCTTCCCCTTTAATCTTTTTCATATTGCCTTCTTTCATTCTGATATCGAGTACAGAAGATAAGCGCCCTCCATAGCGTGCAGGGAATCCCCCTTTAATTAAAGTAACATTATGTATGGCATCGGCATTAAAAACTGAAAAAAATCCAAACAGATGATTTACATTATATACCGGGACTCCGTCCAGTAATATCAGATTCTGATCAGGCCCGCCACCACGAACGTAGATCCCGCTCAGACCTTCAGTGCCGGATTGTACACCGGGTAAAAGCTGAATTGTTTTTAACACATCGGTCTCACCCATCAGCACTGGTACGCTTTTTATTTCGGATATAGGGATCTTTACTAAACTCATTTGGGAACTGCGCACCGTGTTTGCCGGTCCCCTGTCGGTAACGGTAACTTCCTCGAGTTCAATGGCAGGTGCCAGCAATACATTGATAACCGTATCCTTATTCAGTGAAATGGTTTTTTTAATGGTCTGATAACCAACATAGGAATATACAATTTCAACCATTCCGGCCTGTAGTTTCAGGCTGTAAAATCCGTAGTTATTACTTATGGTGCCCTGTAAAGTAGATGATTCGTATACATTGGCAGATACCAGGCTTTCTCCTGTGGTGGCGTCTTCAATGATGCCGCTGATCGTATATTGCTGTGCCGGTAATGCAGCATTAAGCAGTATACTCAATAGCAGCATGCTGAAATGTTTTTTCATATAGGATGGTTTGGATTATGTATAAACATTTTTTACATGATATTATTATGCGGGAATAATATTTTTTTGCATCCCTATACAAATGGAATGCCAAAGTAAACACTATTTTTGTAAATTTAATGTTTCTACATGTTTCGCATGCGCCACGGCTAAAGCCGAAGGCGATACGCGGCCGGTGGACGAGAAGATATGGTTTAATTGGCTTTGCCGAACTCACCGCCAACTGACGGTATGGTTCCCCGGGACTTTCGTGAGCGTTTAAGCTACTCAGCGGCGTTTCTTCACCGAAGACTTTGACCGCCGAAGGCGAAGACGCTGCCCCGGAAAAAATTGTGCAGGGCTTCCCCTGGGGTTTAATACAATTTATTTACAGGGTTGTTATTTTACCTGCTTTTTTGGCTTCGCCGGGCCAAAAGTTTATAAATATGAGTTTTTAACTAAGCAATATGTTGATAATCATTATCAAAACATAACCAGAGAGTTAGTTGATATTAATAAATGAAATTTTTAAATATAAAAACATATTGTTTGTTAGTAAATTATAATATGCCTCGCCTGGTAAATAAAGATAGTTACCTGTCCCTTGAAACATCCTTTCTTTTGTAAAAATTTATTTCTATTTTTGCATCCCAATGCAAAGAACCATATTGATATATAACAATATTACTCCGCCCTGAGAATAATACCCGGGCAGGTCCTTTTTCGATCATTCCGACAAATATTCCGGATTATTTATTGCGAGCATTTTAATTCAAGTGTTCATGATTATTTAGAGTCCGTCTATAAAGTTGGCAAAATGTTTAACGAGACATGTGTCTGTTCAGAAGGTTCCATTTGCAAGGCTCGCGTAGTCCGAAGACGCGGAGTTTACTA
>CAZBJH010000101.1:0-12897 GCA_964492185.1 uncultured Bacteroidales bacterium
ATGAGCTTGCTATTAAATGAGTTCATGAGCTCGCTTTTTAATGAGTTCATGAGCTTGCTATTAAATGAGTTCATGAGCTCGCTTTTAAATGAGTTCATGAACTCACTTTTAAATGAGTTCATGAGCTCGCTTTCGCTCGGTTGTCTATGTACACATATAATCAATTTTCGCGATAGTGATGGTTTCAATCGTTTTTTTGTTTGATAGAGATTAATATCAAAGTTGTATCAGCTCATTTCCTTTCTCATTATATCAAGTCCTTTACGTATGATCTCCTGTATATCGTTTTTTGATGTGTCGATAAACTCCACCAGTGCAAAATCCTCTTCAGCCACTTCATATATACCCAGCTTTTCCATAAGATCTATATCTTCAACAATTATTGCTTTAATCAGCTGCATCGGGAAAATATCCATTGGCATCACCCTTTCGTAATTACCTGTTATCATTAATGCCCGCTTGCCTCCGTGAAGATTGGTGTCCACTTCATATTTTTTTTTCGGCATCAGCCAGGAAAAGAATGAGCGGTGAAAACTGAACTTCTTAAATCCCGGTGACAGCCAGCCCATAAACTCATGATGATTACCTTCCGGAATTACAGTTACCTGTGAATCGTAATAGCCGATATACCCGTCCGGATCTATACATTTACCGGTCAGAACATTTCCGCTGATATAACGTAATGATCCTTCATGCACATTATCCTTTACCAGGGGTTCTATTGAAGCCCCGTTTATAAACTTGTAATAAACCGGTTTAATAACTTCCGAACCGGTGAGCGCTATGACCTTTGAAGCATCATATTTACCGGTAAGAAAAAGTTGTCCGATAGTTATAACGTCCTGCGGTCCAAGATACCATACCAGGTCGCCTTTATTCAAAGGGTTCAGATGGTGTATCTGTATCCCGATATTACCTGCAGGGTGGGGCCCGGTAAACTTATTTATCTGTACCTTTTCTGCCCTTGTAAAAACCGGCGAAGCCGGATAATCAGAATTTATGTTCAGATGGACAATCCCATCGGTAAGCTTTTTTATAGCGTTTATGCCTGCCTGGAACCCGGCTTCCCTGTCCTGCACTACAAAATCCATATCAGGTGCCAGGGGGGCAGTGTCAAATGCTGATATATAAATTGCCTGTGGTGTATCATCCGGGTTTGCAATGATCGAATAGGGGCGCTGCCTTATGCAGGGCCATAAGCCGCTCTTTAACAGACTGTCTTTTATTTCTTCACGACTAAGATCATCAGGGTCGGCTTTCCTGAATGATTCATATTCTATAGTACTGTCACTTTCAACTATTACTTCAAGAATTCTTCTTCTTTCGCCCCTGTTTATTGACTGAACCTTGCCGCTTACGGGGGATGTGAATAATACCCCGGGATTATTTTTGTCGAAGAATAAGGGGCTTCCGGCTTTTACCCGGTTTCCTGGCTTTACGGTTAATTTGGGAAAGATTCCGTGAAAATCGGCAGGCTTAACTGCATAGGTCCCGGGTGCGGGTGCACGCGTAAAGATCTTTCCCGCCGCCCCCTTTAATGGAATATCCAGCCCCTTTTTAATTTTTATGGTTTCAGCCATGTAACCAATATTTGTGTTGTCACTTACAGAATTAATAAAATGCGGAAATTCACGTTCTATATTATAAAACCACCATAAAAATATATATTTTTAATGATGATCTTAAATTTCAATAATATTGATCTGAGCATTACCCGCGAATTCATACGTGTATACATCCTGATAATTGTTATTTTACTAACAGCCAAAACTTCCTTATGTTTAAAACCTGAAGGATATTTTCAGGATGACGCACTGTGTTGCCGGGATTACATATTTAAAGATAATATAAAAACGGTAAGGTTTCACCGGAAGGGATGGGAACTTTCAAATCCCATGCTTGAAATGGGAACTGATGAAAAGTTGTTTTTATCTTTCGATGATATTAACGTACAGGCCGGAAATTATTATTACACCATTGTTCATTGCAATTCAAACTGGTCTCCTTCCGGTATCTCACCTTATGATTATCTCGATGGTTTTGATGAAGGCCGTATCGATTACTACCGCAATTCATTTAACACTACATACGACTACATACATTACGAGTTGACCTTTCCCAATGAAACCATGCGTCCGAAGATCAGCGGCAATTACATACTTAAAGTATATGAGGATTACGATAGGGACAATGTGGTGTTTACCAGGCGTTTCTATGTAGTTGAACAAAAAGTAAATATCACGGCTGATATTGAAAAGCCCAAGACAGCGGAACATTATGATACCGGGCAGGAGATCAACTTCACACTCAATTATGAGGGGATCCGGATACGTGACCCCTACACGGAGATAAAAGTCATCCTTTTGCAGAACCGGAATTGGGACAATAAGATTATTGTCAGGGCCCCGCGGTATGCACGACCGGGTGTGTTAACATATGATTTTGACAGTGAGATCGTTTTCCCGGGCTTAAATGAATTTCGTTATTTCGATGTTAAAAGCGTGCGGTTCAAAAGTGAGAACATCAGCAACATCGATTTCAGAAATCCTTATTACCACATTATTCTCGGTACTGACAAAGAACGCGTATACCGACCTTATTTCTTCGTTAACGATCTTAACGGCAAATATTATGTGGACAGGCAGGAGGGAGTTGAAAAACACCTGGAGGCCGATTATCTTTATGTTCATTTCAGGCTTGATTACCCCCAGCCTCCCCCTGACGGCAGCTTTTATGTATACGGCGGACTTACGGACTGGAACCTCAGGGAAAGTAATAAAATGGAATACAACACAGAGGCCGGCGCTTACGAACTTACCCTGTTGCTTAAACAGGGCTATTATAACTATCATTATGTATTCAGGGATGACAGAACCGGCATAACAGACTTTGCTTACATCGAAGGCAGCCATTTTGAGACAGAGAACGATTATTCCATCCTGGTATACTTCCGGGAAAGCACCGCCCGCTATGAACGACTCATAGCATATAAAACCATCAACACCCTGGAATAATATCCCACTTCAATATAATGAGAACATCACGTAAATAGCTTTATTACTATGCTTACTCAGGATCTGCTGAAAAAGCCTGTAGTGCATCATATACAAGGTAGCACTGCGAATTATTCCTTCATAAAAGGGTATCCATAATCCCCCGGCGGCAAAAAGTTCTCCTTAATAGCCCTTGGCGAAACCCACCTCAATAAATTGATCATGGACCCCGCCTTATCATTAGTCCCCGACCCCCGGCTCCCGCCGAATGGTTGTTGACCCACTACAGCACCCGTGGGCTTATCGTTAATATAAAAATTTCCTGCCGCGTACCTTAGCCTCGTGGTGGTCTGGTCTAATACTTCCCTGTCCTTTGCAAACACGGCCCCGGTAAGTCCGTAAACTGAAGTATTATCCACCAGCTTAAGTGTATTGTCGTAATCATCAGCTGGATAGACATAAACCGTAAGGACAGGGCCGAACAACTCCTCCTCCATAGTATAATAGCGCGGGTTGGTGGTTTTTATGATTGTCGGGTGAATGAAATAACCTTTCGACTTGTCATATGTCCCTCCTGCAACGATCTCCGTTTCTTTGTCCTCTTTGGCTTTGTCTATCACTCCTGCCAGCTTATCGAAAGAAGCTTCGTCTATCACTGCATTAAAAAAGCATGTGAAATCTTCGGGATCGCCTATCTTCATAGATTTTAGATTATCTGTCAACAGTCGTTTTGTTTCGGGCCACAGGTTATCGGGTATGTAGGCGCGTGAGGCAGCCGAGCATTTTTGCCCCTGGTATTCGAAAGCCCCCCGTGTAAGTGCTGTTGTCAGTTCCACCGGGTTGGCTGACCTGTGGGCAAGCACAAAATCCTTACCCCCTGTTTCTCCCACTATCCTCGGGTAGGACTTATAACGGCTGATATTCTCTCCTATCGTTTTCCATATATTCTGAAAAACTTCCGTTGAACCTGTAAAATGAATACCTGCAAAATCAGGGTGTGAAAGGACCACGTCCGCTGTTACAGGTCCCGGTGAGAAAACCATATTTATCACACCATCGGGCAGTCCTGCTGCCTGCAGCACTTCCATAATAACAGCTGCAGAATAAACCTGTGTTTTCGAAGGCTTCCACACAACCACATTACCCATCAACGCGGGTGCGGTAGGCAGGTTTCCTGCTATTGAAGTAAAATTAAAAGGAGTAAGGGCAAAGACAAAACCTTCCAGGGGGCGCCATTCCAGCCTGTTCCATATATTTTTTACCGATTGTGGCTGATGACTGTATATCCCGGTCATATAATGCACGTTAAACCTGAAAAAATCTATCAGCTCGCATGTCGAATCAATTTCTGCCTGGTGAATGGTTTTTGACTGACACAGCATAGTGGCAGCGTTCATTTTTGCCCGGTACGGGCCGGCAAGCAGGTCTGCTGCCTTCAGGAAGACAGATGCCCTGGTTTCCCACGACATGGCTGTCCATTTTTCCTTTGTTGCCAATGCAGCCTTAATGGCAAGCTCAACATGAGTATTATCGCCCGCATGATAAGTTCCCAGCAGGCGGTTAATATCATGTGGCGGCCTTATATCTTTAAGCTTTCCGCTGGTAACATTCCTGCCACCGATCACCATAGGGATCTCAATTTCTGACGAACGGGCTTTTTCAAGTTCTGTTTTAAGATCTTCTCTTTCTTTAGATCCGGGAGTGTATGACAGTACCGGTTCATTACCTGGCTGTGGCATATTAAAAAATCCGAAAGTCATCTTTTTTCTCTTTAAAGTTTATATAGCTGATGCATTGATACTTTCATATATACAGGCTCATTGTCTTCAGTATGCCTAAAGTAAAGTTAGGAAGGCAAATAAGGTAAAAAAATGACTTTTATTACTTCATAATATGATTTTTATCAGTGTGTTTGACATGATGATCCTGTGAATAAAAATAACAGATAAGAATGAATAAAGTTTTAACTTTGCTTTAGCAAAGCTTTAACTGATCGTTAAACATGAAAAAGGTACTGACAATACTAAAGAACAGGTATATATTAACCGCGTTGATCTTTCTGCTGTGGATCCTCGTGTTTGATAATAACAACCTTATCGAGAGATACCGTATGATCAGGGATATCAAACAGATGGAGCAGGACACCTCCTATTACCTTCAAGAAATCAGGAATAACGCCGAACGCCTTAAAGAACTTCAAACCGACAAAGAAAACCTCGAAAAATTTGCGCGTGAACAATACCTGATGAAAAAAGATAACGAAGATGTTTTTGTTATTGTCGAATAATAATAATAAAAATCAAATAATTACCAATAAGCCTGAAAGTGGTCTTTTCGAGGGAGGGTTTGATGGCGGGATGTTCCTGTATGATAAGATTTTCCCTGCTGCAAGGTAGTATGTATTCGAATTATCTCCTACCACCCCGCTGTCGTTCACGGATCACCCCAAGCAGATCAACAGCCAAATCACTGTTCACCGCAAGCCCTGTCAATTCAAACAAGCTTTTGGCCGCATCCTTTACATCAACTTTCCCATAATACTTTCCCGTACAGAAATTCATATACTTTACAATAGTAAATCCGTTAAACCAGTTATAAAACCTCTTTGTAAAGGACGTCAGCCTGCCCGAATTGTCATTGATCTCCTCAATAGCATCCGGGGCATCAACAGAATACAAAAAATCTCGAATACTCTCCGGCAGGCCATTAATAAAAACTTCCGTTTTTTTTCTGTCAGCCCTGAACAGTTTATCCTTTGAATCGAAAAAAGCCTTCAGGTCACAAAATAAATCGGGATGATAGGTATACAGATCCCCTTTCTCTTCAAGCATTTTACTAACAGCTTTTCCCGTGCCGAACGGCACCCTGTGGGAAGCCCTGGGGGAAGGATAAACGGCAGTATTATTGATCTCCGCCCAGTTACCCAGTGGAAAGATCTTATGCAGGAAATAGAAATCCTCCCCGGCCTTTCTTCTGTTCATGCCGCCCTGTTGAGCATAGACAGCAGCCTTAATGCCAAATGCCGATCCCACAGTATGAAAAGCAAAAGGATATCCTGCAAATCTCAGTCCTTCGGTATAATAACGCAGATGCAGTTCATAAAGGGTTATTGCACGGTAGACATTACGCTCATAATCATTTCCTGACACAGGATGTTCAAAATATACATTTAAACCCTTACACCGGGGAAATTGCTTAATTGCCTTATCGATAGCAGTGAAATAATTCGGAGCACAGCATGTATCTGCATCCAGGGAAAGGATCATCCCGCCGGGCTTATCCAGCATATTGAACCGCCTTACGGCTTCGTCCATGCCGATCTTACGTGCATATCCGGCACCCGCGTGTTTGAAGGGGAGCTTCAGGGCATCTATTACATGAACCCTGAATGACTCGTTTGCATGCTCATTCTGCCATACCGAGAGGGCTGCGATCGTTTCTTTGTTTCTTATTATTATTTTTTCTTCATCATTCGCAGCGCTATTCACTACCACAATAACCTCAATGGCAGAAGATGGCCGTTCACACTGCCACAGTGATGATAAAGAATTCAGGATATAATCCTGCTCATCAAAACAGGGAATGACAATAATAAAGCCGGTATGATCTGCGGGTTCAGATGAAATGGTACAGGGCAGATGGTGCTTTGCCAGGTAATTGTCTGCAAACCCCATGAACAACTATTTGCCGGAATTTCCTTTTTCCTTTTTGTACTGCTCGTTCAAACCTTCAACAACCCGTTTGGTGATATTCAGACTATCATTGGCATACAGAATGTTACCGCTGTATAACTGGCTTCCGAGCACAAACTCGTATTTATGAATGGATTTCACTTCATTCAGATAATCCATTATAGAGTTAAGTATCTGTCTCATCATCACCTGCTGCTGTTCAGCCAGATTGGTTTGTAATTGATTCTGCAGCTGCATAAGCTGTTGTTCTTCCAGCGCGAGCTCCTGTTGCCTTTTCTGCGCATCGCTCCTGGTTATCAGGCCTCTCCTCATTTGGTAATCCAGTTCCTGAACATCATCCTGAAAAGTTTTTTGTTTAGTGCTTAATTCAGCTTCGGAAGTTTTATACTGGGTTTCAAATTTTTGCTGAAGATCATAATACAGGTCATAACTGTTCAAAACAGAATCGATATCAATATAAACAATCCTGGTATCCGCCGATCCTGCCTGCCTTTGTGATTCTTTTTCATCCGTTGCATCAGCAACTGATCCTGAAGTGAAATGCAAAATATACAAAACAATAACAGCAGCAAAGAGAACCCCGTACAATACAATATTTAATCTTTTCATGTTTAACAGTTTATCTATAAATCCTATTTTTCGGCTACAAAGATAGTTTTTTACCCACTATTGAAAAAATATTGCCCAACATTTATCTTCCCCGCTCCAACCACCCCCTGACTACACATACTTTGCGCAATGCATTTGCAACCCATCTCCTGGAAAACGATACTGATTTGAGGCGTATACAAAACCTGACAGGACACAAAAGCAGTAAGACAACCGATATTTATACTCATGAAACAACAAGCAGTTTTGAAAAGATTGTCAGTCCGACGTACAACCTGTACATGAAATTGCATATGAATATTGAATGGTATATATTTGGTTTAAAGTGAAGAAATGAAACAGACAATAGGAAAATATAAGAAACACTTCGTATACACAAATGTTGTACGCAATTTGAAATCGAACCCGAACAACTCGGATTTACAACTAGCTGATATTGTGATGAGTAAATTTGACGTTAGTCGGAATTCCTCCTATCGATTATACTTCGGATGAGTTTCGAAGTAAACGGTAAAATGATTGAGTTGACAATTGAATTTTTGGAAAAATGAAAAAAATTATAACATTGATTATTAGGTTTCTATATTTACCGTTAGTCGGAATGCTGAGTGCAACAATAAGATAAATATAAACGAAAAAATAATGATATATAAAAAGTTTTTTTTGACAATTCTAATTGGATATTTTACAAGCATTTTTGTTTTTGGACAAAGTGATAATCCAGCAAATCGATACGTAGATGCATATAAACAATATTTGGATGCTACTTGTCCATTAGAAAGGGATAGTATTAAACATTTTATTTATTTCGCCAGAGAAAGAGAACTAATTCATAACCATCCGTTGCTAAAGGTTAAAAGGATTATTGGTGCTCAGATAATGTATTCATGGCGACAGTTAGAACCTGAAAGAGGAGAATACGATTTTTCGATTATCTATGAAGATTACAGTTATCTTTTATCGCATGGTAAAAAGTTATTTATTCAGTTTCAGGACGTAACTTTTGATACTAAATACAAAGCTATTCCTGATTATTTGATGACGGAAGAATTCGATGGAGGTTGTACCAATTCATTTAATGACAATGGTGTCGCAGATGGATGGGTATCCAAAAGATGGAATCCACAAGTCCAACATCGATTTGCCTTATTAATGAAAGCATTAGGGAAAGAATTTGATGGCAAAATTGAAGGAATAAATTTACAGGAAAGTTGTATTGGGGCAAACGGTGATATTGATACTTCTTTTACGCCAAAGCGCTATACAGAATGTTTAAAAGAAAATATGCTTGCACTAAAAAAAGCTTTTCAAAATTCAACTACTATGCAATATGCTAATTTTATGCCTGGCGAATGGCTGCCTTGGGAAGACAAAGGATATTTACGTGCGATTTATCAATATGGACAGGAAATCGGGGTAGGATTAGGAGGGCCTGATTTAATGGTACAAAGAAAAGGTCAACTAAACCATACAATTGCAATGATGCACGAAAACGATTATACTGTTCCACTAGGAATTGCCATCCAAGATGGAAATTATGTAGAAAAAACAGGTGCTGACCAAGACTATAACGAATATATTGACAACGGACAAAAAGAATATGAAAATATTGTACCTTTATTACATGCCTTTGCAAAGGACTTTCTTCAAGTCAATTATATGTTTTGGGTTCATCAAGAGCCTTATTTAAGTGAGGATGTAATTCCTTGTTTTAAAAATGATCAGACTAAAATTGGACTATAAAATTGAAAAAAGCACAGGGCATAACAATATAGGAATTAAGGCACAGTTGAGCAAAAAAAAGAGGCATTAGTTGAATACATTAAAGTCTCAGAATATAATAATATCATCAAGAACCCACGCTCAATTGTGTTTTAAATCTTGTTGGGCTAAACCCTTGATAATTGGCGATAAACTATAAGGGGGTTTAATGTTTTTCAGATATGCAATTTTAGGGGGCATATAGGATAATTTTTGTCCGATAATATTTTTTTATCTTCGTAATTTGAGAAGGGATAAGAACTTTAGCATATATAAAATAATTGATTAAAAATGAAAAACCACCGGCCAGAGGGAGGTTTAGTTCAACGCACAATAAAAAACATAGGGCGGAAAGTGCTAAATTTGAGCGATAAAACATTTAATAAACGGCTTGGTAACTTGAAAAGCAGGTGCTTTGAATCGCCCTAAGTTTTTTAATGTCAACCGTTATGCCTCATAAGTAGAAACCGAAATTTTACTAATTTAATGAGTATTAATAAAGCAATGCACAAAATCATGAATAAGATTTTAAAAATAAATGCTATTATTTTTTTATTAATAATAGATTGCGGATGTGCATCATCTGAAAAATTACCACTAATACAAGATATAAAAGGAGCACATGAATTAATCTCAGATAAAATATGGTTGACACACGAACATATATTAGTCGATTTTATTGGAGCCGATAGCATACAACCTAATACATGGAATCATGATTCGATAATCAAAGAAGTGATACCTTATTTCGATGAGCTTAAAGAATTTGATGTAACTTATTTCGTTGATGCAACACCTAATTACCTGGGAAGAGATGTATTACTTCTTGAAAAAATTGCTAATAAAACGGGTATTAGGATTATTACAAATACTGGTCTTTATGGGGCTCACGATAATAAATATATTCCTCAATATGCTCAAGAAATGACAGTAAAAGCTCTTGCCGAAATGTGGATTAATGAATACGAGAATGGTATTGATAAAACTTCCATTAGGCCTGGATTTATTAAGATTGCTGTTGATAATTCTGATCCCTTACATACAATGCATCAAAAATTGGTAAAAGCTGCTGCTCTTACTCATTTGAAAACAGGTTTAACTATAGCATCACACACAGGAAAAGCAAAGGGTTTATGGCCACAATTGAACATTCTTAAAGAAATGGGAGTTTCACCAGAGTCTTTTATTTGGGTTCATGCTCAGGCAGAAGATAATAATGATAGTTATCTTAAAGCTGCAGAAATGGGATGCTGGATAAGCCTTGATGGATTGGGCTGGGAATTAGAAAAACATATTGAAAAAATATTATTTGCAAAAAAAAATGGAATTTTAGATAAAATTTTAATTTCGCACGATTCTGGTTGGTATGATCCGCAAAAAGAAAATCAAACTATCAAACCATTTACAAATATTTTCAAGAAACTCTATCCAGAACTTAAATTGCATGGATTCACAGATGATGAATTTAAATTATTAATTAGTGATAATCCTTCTAAAGCTTTCTCGATGGAAATTAAAAACTCCCTTTAGATGAAAATGATAAATAATATTACGAGGCATAACGTGATATAGCAAATGCCGGGGAAGGCAGTAATTTCAAGCATTGTAGCCCGCATCAAGCTTTTGTTTCGGTGGATAAGGACGTACCCCGCAAACCCTACTTAAATTTTCTTTCCTATATCAAACACGTATCCATAAAACGCTTTATACTTTAAATACAATTGCTTTTCATGACGTTGATTTGCAATAAAGTCTTTGTCAACCTGATTACCTGCATGTTTCTTTAGAAAATCTTCTTCTGCCGTGACTCGCGGCGTATAAAAGTGTTCAATCCAGCAGTTTTCAGGCAGGATAAATGTGGCTACAGGAATGTATCCGGCCTTTTGCATCTGTTCAACTTTGTTTGGGATCGTGTCTATTTCAGGATAAGTATCCATCCAGAATTTGCCATCACATCCGGTCGCTCGTCTGTAAACCACGATACCTCTGATACAGCAATATAACCCCCGGTTTTCAGGAATTTCCTCCAATCGTGAAGCCCGCGTTCGAAACCGATATTATAAATGGCTACTCAGTATAAATTTATTTCCTGTTTTTCAGCAGACCCCTGTTTAGAATGTAATACGGTAATAAAGGTCAGGTGTTAACCCGAAACCTAAAGTTTTAAGATCGCCGGTTTCGGTGTCGTATTTGATTGTAAAAGGATTTTCCCGGTTTGTTATATTGCGGATATCAATTGCTAATTCCTGTGAAGATCTTTTACCTGTCCATTTAAATCCAACTCTTAAATCAATTCGAAAATAAGCCGGTAGTTGTTTGGAATAAGCATTGGTATCATCAAATACCGTAGTGCCTGCTTTTTCAGATGCTTCCAGATCAATTGGGGAATAGCGTTGCCCGCCGGCCCAGTTTAGTTTCCCGTCCACGGTCAGCTTTTTGATAAAATCACCGTTTTGGTTTCCAATCCCGAATTCTTTACCTCCAAGTATATTATAAACATAATTTCCATTGAAAGCAGTATTTCTTAAAACACCATCACTGCCGCGATACTTTGATTCGTAAAGTGACAGGTTTGATAAAAAATATGTCCCGTGATCCATGAATTTTTCAACCGTAAATTCCATACCGTAGTTGTATCCCCTTCCCCCGTTTTGTAAAGCAGGCACGTCAATCGTTGTGTACGATCCATGATTTAGCAGCGAGTACGACCCGGTATTTATTCCCACTGCGGAATTAAATATGTATTGGTAATACAATTCCGATTTAAACCGAATATTTTGAAATAATTTTGTTTTATAGCCGGCCACAAGATGGTGACTTTTAATAAAATCCAACTCTGTATTGGGTTTTATATAGCTTCCGTCATCCTGCAGGATCTCCTGGTTTGCAATTTCAACAGGTATGCTCATGGAATGCAGGCCATAACCAAAATTCACCGAATGCCCCGGAAGGAACTCCCATTTTAGCCCTGCACGGGGTTCGGGAGATAAATTGTGAGTTGAGAATTGCAGAAGGTTATTAAAACCAATGGTGATCTGCAAATGATCACTGAAATCATGACGGTATTGAATAAAAATCCGTGAAAAGATATCATCTCCGTCAAAATCTCTCAGTTTCCTGTAAGCATGTATACTGCCAACATACATACTATCTAACAGATCAAACTTTCGTATTTCTGCTGAGATCCCTGTTTTAATGGTGTTTCTGCCATTAAATTTTTTATTAATAAAAAATTCCGCCTTGTATTTTATTCTTTTAAAATCAGAAAAATATTCCAGAACAGGTTCCCTGTCTGCTATACTCAGTGAATCCCAACTGTTATAATTGGCAATGGTAGTTGCTGATAAAATTAATTTTGAATAGGCTGAATTACCAAAGATACAGGAATGAGACAGCCCGACAGCCCCACTATAATTATCGTTTAAAATATCTATCTCATAGTCTGATTCATAAGCCATCTGCTCACGTTCTTTTGTTGTATCCCGTTCACTGTCATACATTTTCATAAAGCTTTTTCCTCCAAGTCCGAAAAATGTAATATTTCCTATTTTCGTTGAAGGAAAATTCAGTTTGAAAGAAATATCCTGGTAATTGGTTTTAGCTGTCCCCATCAGACTAAGTCCTAAAAGGTCCAGGATTCCAACAGTGGAATAACGGTAATTAATCAAATAGGATGAATTATTCTTCTTCGATATCGGACCTTCAACTCCCGCTTCAATTCCCATCAATCCTGTTTGAACTATAAATTCATGATTCCGGTTGTTTCCGTTTCTCATGCGCAGATCGAAGACACCCGAAAGGGTATTTCCATATTCAGCCGGGAAAGCTCCTGTTAAGAAGTC
>CAZBJH010000102.1:0-6263 GCA_964492185.1 uncultured Bacteroidales bacterium
ATTATTATCGGAGAAGCCCCTTTAAGCAGGTTATAAACCAACAAATCATTAAAGTCAGCAAGATCCTTTTCATATATTGATACTACATTACCATCACTGTATGACAGCGCGATTTCATTGTCCTTTAAGATGCTGTCGTTTAAATTGATTACCAATTGATTTGTATCACCTAAAACAACACTATCGATCATTACGACCTGGTTATCAACTCTTACTGTGAAGCCATCAAAGTAATTTGAGTCCACGATTGACTGACTCAGGATAACCTGTATTTGCTTTGGATTATTATCAGTTACAGAAGCATAATCCAATTCCGGGGTTCCGTCATCAGGACCGTCCTTGGTGTATGATGGCAGCCATGTGAAATAGGATTGTGTGCCCTCATGCGAACCTAAAGGACAATCAGCCGGAGGTAATGTAGTAAGGTTGGCAAGATGGTCACCCAGAAAGCCGACTAAATATGATACGTTGCCCTGATTATCCATAGCATTCCTGACAGCGTTGCCAAAGCCTGCAGTTGTTCCGTTGAACAGGTCGTCGTAGCCTCCCGGTTCATTCGGAAACCACATCATTTCCGTGATGATCATAGGCCACAGGTCCGCGGCAGGCTTGTAGTTCGAGTTCCACAGGTTTTGCACTGCTGTAGCGTTGTTGTGTACGCCGCCATACGCAGGATAAAAATGGGCTGCAACACCAATATTGGAACCAGAGAAGGGGTATTGGGCCCAGCCATGAGGTTCACCCTGCCAGCCCAAAGTAGGAACCCATATGATGTTATTCGCACCCGTGTTCCGGATCGTATCTATGATAGGTTGTGTCCAGTCCCGGAAGACCTGCCAAAAAGGTGCGCTGCCAAAGCCCCAATCACCCGCACCGAAGCTGGTTTCTATGGCTACCGGCTCATTCATAAGCTCAAACATAATGTTGTCTGTATTTTTAACGCCCGGTGCGTTGGCTACCCTCTTCCAGAAGGCAAGCAAACGAGACTGGGTTCCCTGACTCGCGTTCCTGGAACCGTCATTATCAACATTGACAACTATTGGCCCTGTTGCGCAAAGTACCAGGTAAAGACCACGCGACCTGAGATGATTGGCATATGGAATAACAAAGTTATTGATCCAGCCATCAAACTGTGTGGTATCGACCAGCCCTGATCCGCTTGTCCAACCACCGATCAGGTCGGTATTGACGCGAACGAAACTGGCATACCATCCGTAATTCTGGCCATATTTTGGACTGGTGTCACTCATGACGGTTGCAGCGTCCCGTAAAAAATTTAACATGCCGGCAACGTTGTTTGTGTCAGTCCAGTTAGTCGGATTGCTGTACCGGTTTCCTTCGCCATTAAACCAAGTTTCCTCGGGCTGCATCCAACCGTGAAGCAATACATCATTTCCCGTGGGGTCTTTTAATTTATTTCCTTCGACATGCAATGGTGGTGTAGGCATACCCTGCCATGCAAAAATTTCAACAGGAATAATCCCGATTATAGTTAAAAAAACCAATGATTTAAATATTTTTCGCATAATTAATAAATTTAGTTTGTAGTTGCTTTATTATACTTTAACCAGCAATATTGGCTTCGCCGGGCTAAAGGTTCATAAAAATGAATGAGAATTATTTAATATGTTGAAGAACAATAAAATAACAAATCAGAACCGTGAAATTTATTTTTCATTCATTTTAATAAATAATACAGGTTAAGGTCAGATCGAAAATTTTCCATTTCTCAATATACAGCTTGGCAAACAGTGAAAAACTGCTTATTAACGGTGCCGATAAAGCAAATTTAATTTTTATGTGCTTTATTTTGTTACGACAAAACCACCATTGGGTTGTATAGTAATTGTTATTTTTCCATCATTAGAAACTGCAATAGTTTTCATATATGTTTCTTTATTCTGTTTGTCGTTGTACATAGCTACATTTTCTCCGGCTAGCATAGGGAGATCGAGTTTTACATCCATAGCAGATTTTTCAGCATTTACACCTGCCACATACCATTTTTGCCCGTGACGGCGTGCAACAACGCAGTACTTGCCCGGGTAACCATCAATAAAAACAGTTTCATCCCATGTAGTGGGGATATTTCGCATAAAGTCCAATTCAAATTCTGGTAAATCCTTCAGATTGTTCGGGGTTAAAGCAAACATCTGTAAGGGATTTTGAAAGAGAATACCAGTGGCAAGCTGGAAAGCGTCTGTAGTCAGCCGTTTCTGTCCTTCCTTGTTCCCTTTATTTAGGAACTTGTTTAGGAATACACCACCAAATTCCATGCTGGCCACAGAATTTCGAATAAACGGATGCAATGTTGCAAAGAACGCTTCTTGCTCGCGCACATGCTGTATGAAGACAAGCATTTCTGAGGCGAGAACGGCTTCGCAACCCACAAAATTGGGAAACATCCTTTCCCAGCCACGGGGTAGGGTAGCGCCGTGAAAAATAACCATCAGTCCGTAATCGTTGGCATCTGAAAGGATATCCTCGTATAAACGCATGGTTTCCTGTTTGTCTCCGCCGAGGAAATCAACTTTCAAACCTTTCACACCAACCTCCTGAAGCAACTTCATCTCCTGCTTACGCGCTATGGAAGTGTTCATTTTATTCATTGGACCTTGAAATGCATCGTTGAACGAACCGTTAGAATTGTACCATAAGAATACGCCAACTTCTTTCGATCGGGCATAATTGACAAGTTCTTTCATCTTTTCGTAGCCAAGCCTGGTGTCCCACCATGCATCAATCAATATGTATTCAAAATTGAGGGAAGCTGCTAAATCGATATATTTTACCTGATCTTCAAAATTCATACTGTTGTCTTGCCAAACAATCCAACTCCAGGTGCTACGGCCATATTTATAGGCTTGAGACGGTTCATAAAGAGGATTAACTACATCCCAGGGAATGGTTGTTTCAACAATTGGTTTGAGTGTTTCGCCAACCGTAATTGTTCGCCACGGTGTGACACCGGGAAGACCAATTTGCGCACCAGTGCTACCGAAACCATTGTTCTGTTTTGGATTTGGGTATTCAACAGTGTAAACCCCGTCATTATATTTACTCAAATGGGAAGCACAGTACAAACTTCTTACCCCGGTCTCTGAAAGTAAAACCCATCCGTTATCACCTACGTGAAAAAGGCCGGGGAATACATACCCTTCAGGCGAAATCGTTTTCTCCCTTGGCACATCGGCCTCATAACCACTTTCGTAGCTGGGAGAGGTGCGTGCAAAACCTTCCATAGGGTCCATCATCGGAGAGAGAAAAGTAGTGGTAAAGGAAGGGAATCGGAACCCGGTGACTTCTTTCTCGACAACACAAGCCAACCTTTCTCCCCAGGTTGGTAATTCATATCGGAAGGCAATATCGTTATTGCTTACCTGAAATAAGACAGATATTTCCTTTTTCAGGGCATTTGTAAATGTACATTTCAATGTATTTGCCTTGTACTTGATATACGATTGCTTTATTTTATCCTGTATGTACTCTTTATCAACATTTCCGGTAGTTGATTCTACAAAACTCATGTTAGTACTAAAGTCACCTTCATTGGCAATAAGTCCGACAGGTGAGTTCTCAAGTATAGCTTTTCCTTTGTATGTAACAGAATACATTGGCTTTCCATTTTCGACAGTTACTTTGACCATCAGGTTTCCATCGGGACTGGACACCGTCTCCGGATTCTGTGAAAACGCTGCTGTTGAAATCAGGATACAGCATAGAAAGCTTAATTTTCTCCTCATATTTTCAAATGTTTATTTGTTAAATTATCATGCGTCCAAATTGAACAGTTCCTATTCACCTTCGTTAAAGATAGGCTTTTTATTTTATATTTATCCTTTCACATCAATTAATATTTTGGTAACTATACCCGGATTTCCATGTCATTGGATATCCAGCCAAATTCGAGATGAATAGGTGATAAGGAATGTCTTCATAAAAGTATTGAACTAAGATATTATATTCAACTTCACTATACACTGTAGCTTTTTGTTTTCTGTGCAATTGGTTCGTACAAGAATATCAGAATCAAATTGCCGGTCTACTCAACAGTAAATTTATATGTTCCAAAGGTTAACAAATCATTTTTATTGTTAATACTTCTGATGAAAACAATATACTCACCTTTATCATCTGAGCTATAAAGAGAGATATTTATTGGGCTATTTTCAGTAACCCTGACATTTGGATTCCAGTACAAAAGGTTTCTTCTTTCCGGTAACCTCCGGTTATTTTCTGTTGAATTTTTTTCCGGAAAGACAAAATTATACTGAGAAAATAAATTAAAATTGAAAAACATACTATTACTATGAAGTTCAATACCTGCAAAATCACTATTCTTTGAATACACAGAGATCAGGCCATTGTACACTATATCCCTGACAATATAGGGTTTATCTATGATATCTATTCGTTCAAACTCTTTTAAAGGTGTCTTCAATAATTTTTCCTGATTAACAATCGGGACATTATCTACTAATATAAGTGGATCTATATATGAAACTTCCTTTGGGGAACGTAATTTTAAATAGGGAATTTTTTTGTTATGTAAAACACTGAATTCAGAGATCAATTCAAAGAAAAATTCTTTCAGGTTAGGCAATTCTATATAATCTTTTGTTAAATAAACATTGGATGCACTTCCATAAAATGGTTCAGGTACGGTTTTAACGTTTTGCTGTTTGTAATTTTCTGAAAATAATTCATTTAACTGCACATTAACAGCAAATTCCTTAACTAATTCTTCCTCTTTGCTATTTAACGAGAATTGAATAAAAGGCAGAATAACCGGGTTCTGACAAAAGTCATTGTCAATCAATATTTCCGTTTCAATGTTTTCGCTGGTAATTGCTTCTATATAGAAATCCGTCTTACCATATATCGGAGGAATAGTAAAATAAAAAGTACCTTTTTCATTTGTCCTGTAGTTGGAAAAGTATTCATTACTTACCGGTATTGTGAGGTTCACCAATGTGTTTGATAAAGGATTTCGGGTATTCTTATCCAGAACTTTTCCAGTGATCGAAATACCTCTTATTTCAGGAAGATATATATCCGATCCGTTAATACCTGAAAATTTGTATATAATCTGGTTTGAAATTGTATCTATACTTCCTTCCCTTACAACTGTAATGAATAGGTCTCCGATTTCTGATGATTTATTCAAAACATCAATATCGAGTGTAATTTTTTCTCTTTTTTTATATTTATTTTTTGGAGATGAACAAACAATCCCTTTTTTCATATTTATTTTCGAAGTGTTATCTACTAAATGAGTAAAGTTTTGATTGTTATCGGGCCCAATATCAGTGTCAGTTTTAAATAGATTAACGATTTTTACCCGGGTATAAACATATCCTTCTTCCGGGAAATTTCTCATCCATCTTGTATAAGCTCTTACATAGTAAACACCTGACGGCAGATCTTTCGGGATTGCTATTTTACCGGAAACATTATTGGATAAAATTGCAAATTTTGCCTGTGCAATCTTGTCACCATTCCATCTGATCAGTTCAGTATATAAAACTTTGCTCCAATTAAACGGTTGCATTTGATCTATCCTGGTATAATTAGCAGTGAAATATATATTTTCATTTACACAATATAGTGTCCTGTCCGTGTGCAGGGTGATTTGCTCGCCGGAAGTGGCAGGTAAATGTGATTTGCTAATAATAAGGCCATTCTCATTTTGAGAATAACAAAATAAGGGAAACAGTACAAATATGATTTTTATTAACATTTGGTGTTTATTCATTTTACTTATTATATTTACTAATCCCAAAATTCAGGTTTTTCTAAAGTGCCGCCATGCATCCTGCAATCAAAGCATCTCGCAAGTGCAGTAATTTTAATATCAAAATAGGGATTCTCAATATAATAATAGATTGGATATGACGGTCCCCAGGGAAAAGCAGAAGGAGTTGTGTCTAATTCTTCCTTCGGACAATCATAAAAAATTTTATTTTCAAATGGACCATCATAATAAATCCGCTTTTCACTTTTCGTTGAAGTCCAGAAATATCCCAAAACTGTTTCATCCGGATTATTTACATTCACAATATTTGAAATGGTCTGGGCCGGTTGGGTTGTATATAATCCGCCGGACTCCTGAAGTTCCACTTTTTTTTGTTGCCAGTAATTAAATACACCCTCGGATAACGCGTATTGTTGCACATTAATACTATATTTTACCCTTAATTTTTCGGATTTCCCACTGACAAAATGCAATGGAATCTTTTCCTTGTCATTCCCGGACAGATTCA
>CAZBJH010000102.1:6363-12755 GCA_964492185.1 uncultured Bacteroidales bacterium
TATTTCAGGGGTTGATTCATACCTTTCACCTTTCGGGGTCTCAATAATAAGCCTGTACGACCTGTTTATGACCAGCTTTTCATCATCAATTTTAGAAGTATAAACACCTTTTTCACCTTCCTCAAAAAGAAATTCGTTACCCTGATCGTCAACAACTTTTACCCGACAATTTTCGACTGCTATGAATTCTGATTCATTAATCGCTATAGACTTAGTGATATTAATACTTTGTGTTTCCCTGCCCTTTATGATGCTCCCGTCAACTGTAAGTAAATTAACATGTTCACTAACATCAGGACTGAAAGGATCTATACAGCAGGTCAGTAATAAAGATAATACCGGAAACATAAAAGACAATGTATTGATCGATTTTCCTTTACCTGTTATTTTTTTAACCACTCTTTGATTTTCATTCATTATTCACTTAAATAATTTCCAAATTTAAAATTCCACGAAATGGTTATAATTGGGCGTGCAAAAATTGATAACCGGTATCCTTGCAGTGCATTGTCCTCAACTTCATAAAAAACAGAATATGCATTTTTACGTCCCAACAGATTGTAAATATTAATCATCCAGTAGCTATGCATCAGTTTTTTCTTTTTTAGGTTCCCTTCGATATTTACTGAAAAGTCAAGTCTGATATAATCCGGAATCCGGTATTTATTTCTTTTTGAATAATACAGAAATTCTTGTCCTTCGGAATAGTATTTGGAAATTGGGTATGTAATGGGGCGGCCTGTGGTATAAACAAAATTGCATGAGTAACTAAATCTACGACTTAACCTGTTATTTAATACAAGATTTATACTATGCGGCTTGTCATAGTTTGATGGATAAGATTTACCATTATTTATCTTTTCTTCATAAGCAGGTCCATTTACTGATATAAATGAACGTGAATATGCATATGAAAGCCACCCGGTTAAATTGCCCGACTTTTTCTTAAGCATAAATTCTATACCTTTGGTGTTTTGGATACCCTGTAATATCTGCATTTCAACAGGATCCGGTGAAATAAAATCGGCCCCGTCTTTATATTCGATAATATTGTTGATCCATTTATGATATATTTCCAGTGATGTTTGTATTGAATTATTGAAAAAGTCATTGTAAATACCTGCAGAAACCTGATGAGAAACAGGAGGCCTGATATTATAATCAACCAGTTTCCATTGATCATTCGGGGAAATGGCGATCGTGTTACTTAACATAAAAATATATTGACTCAGTTTGTTGTAAGAAGCCTTTACCGAACTATTATCACCAAGTCTGTAATTAAGTGCAACTCTCATATCCGGGTTGAAGTAAAACCTGGACACCTGACCTTTATCAAACATAATAGTATCTTTTATACTATATTCATTTTTTGGACTACCTTCATAATACACATTGACTTTTCCCGGCCCAAGCGACATAAAAAAACTAAATCTTAAACCGGCTGATAAACTTAACCTGGGCAATAACCTGAATTCGTCTGAGATATATAGGCCGCCTTCCATTCCATTTTCAGTTCCAAGGGATACCGGAATCCAGTGTGATTCATCACCATAAGGCAATAAGTCTCCCCTGTTTAATTTAAAAAGTATTCCGCTTGCACCAAAGCACAGGCTATGATTATTTAATGAAGTAAAGTTAAAATCACCTTTTATTTCATGCTGTTCAATCGAATATTTATTAGAATGCGCATCAGACGGATTTTTCAATTCAATGTTATTAAACATATAATTACTGTATACATAGGAAATATCGCTTGTTAACGATTTTGGGAATTGATGTTTCCAGGTTACAGAACTACCTGTATTTGAGTATTCGTATTTATTGTATCCGGAAATATTAAACCGGTCAAAACTCCTATAACCAAAAACTTTGAAAAGGTTGTTTTCACCGATCTCAGTATTGATCCCTAAAGTGGCATCATAAAAAAAAGCATTGCTGTTTTTAATATTATTAAAACTTCCGATTCTATTTAAAAGCCAGTCGGAGTATGAACTTCGCAAGCTGGTTACAACGGAAGTTTTATTTTTTTGTAAAGGGCCTTCGAATGAAAAGTGCGATGTTACAGGGCTGATCCCGCCCTGTCCGAAAAATTTCTTTTTATTGCCCTGGCGAGTCGAAATATCAAATACAGATGCCAGCCTTCCACCAAATTTTACGGGTATATGACCTTTGTATAAAGTAAAATCATTTACAATATCGGGACTAAAGGAGGTGAAGAATCCAAAGAGATGGGAGGTGTTGTAAACAGGTATTTTGTTTATATAAAACATGTTCTGGTCCGCGGAACTGCCCCTTACATTGAACCCTGATGAACCTTCGCCTACACTCTCAACCCCAGGCAACATTTGAGCCACTTTAATTATATCTTTCTCTCCCATTACCATAGGTATTTCTTTCATCGTTTTTGTTGAGATCTTTTCGAATCCCATTTGCATCCCTTTAACATGATGGAAATGACCAGATGTGATTACTACTTCATCAATTTCTATAAGCTCTTTTTTCATTTCAATGTTTAACCGGCCACTCGAATACACCTGCAGGTAGTATTCTTTTTGTCTCATTGATATGTAGTTAACCAGAATTTTGTACTTACCAGGTTTTAATACCAGTTTAAATTCACCATCCACATTGGTTGCTATACCTATCTCAAGCTCCTCTACATATATTGTTGCACCTATCAATGCCTCACCGGTTGCTTCATCGCGTATATTGCCGCTTACCATGCATTTTTGGTCATTTTTGCTGTTATTTTTATTGCCAACGCTTAATACTTCAACCGATGCTATCTTTTTGCCCTGAATATAATTTCTTTCAGTATCAGTAAGTCCGTTATTCTCCTGGTATGAAATTTTTTCATGGAAATTATTGGTTTTATAATCAGGTATTTCTGTAACTAATTTTCTCCCCGGATATATAAATACGTTTTTGTTTTCTACATAAATATTAAGATTATTTTCATCCAGTTTTTTACATAATACATCAATCGAAAAAGTATTTGTGTCTGCAACCTGGATTTCTATACTATCAATCCAATTGTCCTTAAAAAAAAATATATATTCGGAATTTTCTTCAATTCCAGTAATATATTTAAACAAACTAATTTGGGGTATAGCTGAAAGTAAACTTGTTTCTGGTATTAGTGCATACAAGGGAAAGGATAAAATTAAAAATATTACAAAAAAGATATATAATCTTCTTATAATCATATTATTTCGAATCTGTTTTTAAATATTCATTGCAATATTCCATCAGTGTTTCAATGACGTTGTCATTGCTGTATCTGACTTTAATTTTGTTTGATTTAAAAAATTTTTTTATCTGTTGCCGGGTATTTTTAGGAAATACTCTTAAAAATGAACTATTTCCCATATACCTGTGAAGTTCACCATTGATAGAAAGAAAAGTTTTTCTTTTTTCAAAAGTAAATTTATATGACAGGATTTGTCCCAGATGATCAGATTCTCTCCTTTGTTTTGACCACTGATATAAACATTGAATGCTGTCGTTTAGTCCCAACACCTGATAAATTGCTGTACCTGTTTCCTTTAAACAGACGGTTTTAAATTGTTTTCCCTCTAAACTAAAGTATGATATTAATTCAGTAGGTAAAATCAACGGAGTGTAATTTCCATTAAAATAATAATTTAAAATCAATTGCTGGTTGAAAATATCAAATTTTAGTTCCATATTCTTATACAGGATGTTGTTAAAAACCAAATCTCCATGGTAAAACCGGTTTTCATGAAAAAATGGATGTCCCTTTGCATTTCTGTAAGGGTATTGATAAAAAATGCCATTTAAAAGTGTTTGGTCTGGTCCATATTGGCTTTGTATTTGCTCAAATAATTTTTGATAGTAATTATTTGGTAAAGGATTTTTCACTTGTGAGTAAAGCGAATAGGGAATTAATAAAACAACTAACAAATATATAATTTTTAAATAACGTCTCATAAAATATATTGTCTTAGAACCGGTCAAGTTTTACAAACAGGGAAACGGGATAACGGTATTTGAAATGTGTTTATTATTATAAATTTTATTGTAGAACTATTCAAGTTTGAAAATCCTTTCTATCAGTTGCCATTTTTCACCACCAGTTTCCCCTGCAGATGAATTCTGAAATTTTGACATCAATTCTTCCCATTCAGATTGACGGGGTTTCGTTGCCAACTCAGCCATTGCCTTGTCATGTTCGAAGTCAGATACAGTATCCATGATCATAAAAAGCCGATGTCCGGCCAGATATATTTCCATGTCCACGATCCCTGCTTCACGAATACCCTGTGTAATTTCAGGCCAGGCCTGTCCTTTGGCATGTGCCTTTTTGTAAGCGGCAATCATATCAGGGTTATTATGTAATTCAAGCGTCTTGCAGAATCGCTTGAATTCGGTATAAGAAGTTTTTTCCTTGTATTCCATGGCTTATTTGTGTTATGATTTTTTTTATGCACGAAATAATTTGTTTTCATTTCCCATTTTTATCCATCGGTTGTATTTGGCGCGAGCCTCATCAGACACAGCATTAAAAATCCTGTATACCGGTTCATCATCGAATGATGCAGCTATACCAACAGGTTCCGGAAACACAGTTACGCTATCGTTATTGGCATACCCATGAAGTACCTCACTCCACCAGTTGAATTTCTTTATGCCCAGCCGCGGGATGGCATCGGATTGATCGCACATGAGAGCTGCTTTTTCTTCCAGTGTTAATCGATTGATTAAATCTTTAGCTCTTTCTTCAGAACTTAATTCCGGATTTTGAAAGGGATATTGCTGTACTCATACATTCAGTGTAAAAAACAACGCTACTGTAAGGCATAAACTATTTTTGAAATTTTGTGAACTAATCTGTTTCATTTGAATATAATATAATTAATGTTCTGGTTTACAAATTATTATTCCTTTAATCAATATTTGTGGTATTTGTTCACCTTTTGTTTATTTTAAATGGTGTTCACGAGCTCTCCCGCTAACGCGGGATCGGTTGTTACCTCACGAAATTTTTGTATCAGCATTCTAATTTATCATATACATCATAGGTGAGCGTTCAGTTCTATAATCATCATTCCTTTCCGGATAGAATACTCACAAGGCGTTCTCGTTTGTTGTAATTTCTGAAGTTAAAGGATTCGGCGAGCGCTATTAATTCTTCATCTGTTAAACCTTTAAATAGATTGCAGTATTCCGGCACCAATGCTTCGGCAATGAGTATATGACGCACCAATAAAGCGATGTGCATTTTTTGCCCAAAAGGATAAGGATTGTATTCAGGGAATTCTCTTTCAAATAACTCCTCGAGTGGCGACAATGCCTGCCTGATGTTTTCATCAGTAGAACCCCAGGCATCGGCGCCAAGGTAGTTTTTCTTTTCCAGGAAAGCGCTTATCAGCTTCATGTACGGCGTATTTTCATCCTGTGAAAGGATTGCCTGAAGCCCCAGATCCTTGTATAACCATATGCACCAGCTAACTTTATACTTATCGTAATTGTCCAATTGATCCTTCAGAACCTGATACCGCATTTCGTCTTTTTCAGGGATCCCGGTATAAACAGGCCCGAATTCGCCAACCCATAGCGGAATATTATTCTTGAACATAAACTCACTCCTTTTTATGAAGTCGCTTTCGAGAGTATCCTTGTTAACGTACCTGCTCCTCGAATAACCGGGATAGTCGCCGCCATCAATAAATCCGGGGTCTGCATAATCGTGGTTGGTATAAACAACATCATCCCAAATCTCGGTAAAAATGTCAAATTCGGTGGAATATTTGTTTCCTTCAATGAACATGATGTGGTTTGGATCAACCCTTTGGACGGCTTCGTACAGCTGTTTGTAGTATTGGAAAACAATTTCCCCGTTGGGGTTAGCCGGTTCATTTATTAAATCATAACCTGCTACCCACGGTTGGTCTTTATAACGTTCGGCAATAACTTCCCAAAGGTGCAACACCCTGTCCTGAAAATCTTTATGCACCCAAAAATATGCCTTGTGCGTGGGGTTGTCGCTGTGCCAGTGCTGGTTCTGGGCGCCCGGTAAAGCATGGAGGTCGATGATGGTATAGATCTGGTATTTCGCGCAAAGTTCAATAACCCTGTCGAGGTGTTCAAAACCTTCTTCCTTTATGACTCCGGGATTCATATCATCTTCGAAAAGGCGGTAGTTGACGGGGATACGGACAAGGTTTAATCCAAGACTATGGATGAATTCCGCATCTGCTTCCGTGAAATAATTTTTGTAGAACTCGCGAAAGAAAAGCTTGTATTTCTCTTCCCCCAGTACTTTTAATAAACCTTGCATCATCGCTTCTTCATTGGCAGGATAACCATCGATAAAATTCTCAAGATGCAGCATCCCGCCTAATCCGAAACCGCGCAGATAAACAGTGTCG
>CAZBJH010000103.1:0-12492 GCA_964492185.1 uncultured Bacteroidales bacterium
GAACTTATTTAAAAGTGAGCTCTTGAACACCTTTAAAAATAATTAACGTTGTGAAAAAAATTTTAAACCGCGGTATACTAAGGTATTCGAGGATTTAAAATTTTGGCAACAACGCGGATATCGGACATTATGGACAGACACTAATTATTTTGTTGTATAGTTCTCAATAATTCTTCATTAACATCTATAGAATACTTCCCTCTTAAATGTTCTATCCATTCTTTTTCCAGGTAGTTCTGGTAATCGGCCGTGATAAGTCCTCTTGCTTCCTGCAATTTTTTTGGTTCGGGGTCCAGGACATCATTAATCACAACAAGAACTATCTTACCATCTTCATTAAAAGTTTTCATTGATTTCTTTTCCCATTCTGCCTGATCAACATATTTATTATCTTCTTCCTCAAATTTCCCGTCGGTTATGTTCAAACAAACAACCGAATCAACCGGGCAAACCATATTGATAAACTCATCTTTCGTGTATCCCTTTCTTATCCTTTTTTTGGCCAGTTTTTCAATATTTTCTTCCAGGCTTTGGTCTTCAAAGGTATATATGGATGCATCAGCCCTTTCTCCCCACATATAATCAGACTTCTTCTTTTTATGGAAAGCCTCTAATCCTGCAGTGTCACTAATTGCTTTACTCCATACCATATCATCGGTAAGGTTAAATAACAAAATGCCATCATGATATTCCTGCATAAGATTTCTGAAATCAGGATATTTAATCTCCAGCTGATCCTCTTCAAAGGCAATGATCTGTTCTTTTTTAAAATCCTGGTAACGATTATAAATGATCAGTTCAAATGATTCACTTTCCCGGGGTGGCCTGAGTGATGCAAGATAACGGGCAAAATCCTGCTGAGTATAGTTCCTGCCTCCCAGTGTAAATAAAGGTTCTATCATGCCTACAGCACGTGCTTCATCCCAGTTACCCCGGTAAATTGAACTATCCAGGACAGATTCCATTTCATAAAGATTTTCTTCATATTCAGTGAAATTGTATTCGTTCTTAATCCTCTCTATTACTGATTGTTCAGCGAGCTTACCGCGATTATCCCGGCGAAGCTTGTTTTCCAGTTCGGACCGTAACTCTTCAAATGAACTCACCGGCCGCTTGCCAATCATTTTGATAATATGCCATCCATAACTTGTTTGAACGGGTGGAGACAATTCACCTGAATCATTCAGGGCATAAGCTGCATCTTCAAACACGGGAGGCAGCATTCCCGATTTGAACCAGGGCATCTCTCCACCTTTTCGAGCAGAATTTACATCTTCGGAATGCTTTCTTGCAAGCTCTGCAAAATCTTTTCCTTCCTGTAAAAGCCTGTATATTTTATTAATAGTATCCTGAGCCTGCTGTATTTCATCTTCAGAAGAATTGGGCGAAGTAATGATCATAATATGAGCCACTTTCATCTCACCCCTTGAAGGACGTCTGTTGTTCACTTTGATCAGATGATAGCCGAAGCGCGTCCGCAAGGGCATTGATATTTCTCCAACGGGAGTGTTATATGCACCTGATTCGAAAGGATAAACCATTCTGAATGCTGAAAACCAGCCAATATGGCCCCCGTTCCTTTTCACAGAGGGATCATCTGATGTAGCCTTTGCCACTTCCTCAAAATCTTCTCCTTTTAGAACTCTTTTCCTTATTTCCATTACCTTCTTCCATGCCTGCAGTGTATCTTTTGGCAAGGGATTGCGCGGAAGGTTAATAAGAATATGGCTGACGTTTACTTCTTCCTTTGTCCGCTCATATGCTTCTTCCAGCAGTTCTTCAGTAACTTCTTCATCTTCAAAATATGGTTTTACAAGCTGTCCGCGATATGAAGCCAACTCATCCACAAAGGATTGAACTGTATCATACCCCTGTGCTTCAGCCTCAATTACCTTAAGCTTGAAGTTAATGAACAGATCCAGGTATTCTTCAAGCGATTTAGCATCATATGCTGTTACTGAGTTGTTCTTATTGTAAATACGCAAAAACTCATCTTTTGTGATCTCATGATCATTTATAGTAATCAATACATCATCATCTTGTTGTGACTGCAATGATAAACTTACAGCACCGATCAGGCATAATGAAATTAGAAATATTCTCTTCATGATTCTGAATTAAATTGGTTTAACATGAAATATATTCTGTTTGATCTTATTATCTGCTATAATTTGGAGCTTCACGGGTTATTGTCACATCGTGCGGATGGCTTTCATGAATCCCTGAATTTGTTATTCGTGCAAATTTGGCTTTCATCAGAGTATCAATATTACCGGCTCCGCAATAGCCCATACCCGCGCGCAAACCACCGATCATCTGATAAATAACCTCACCTAATGTGCCTTTATAGGGCACCCGGGCTACAATACCTTCGGGAACGAGTTTTCCGATCTCCTCTTCGGGATCCTGAAAATATCTGTCACCCGATCCCTGTTGCATAGCTTCTATAGATCCCATTCCTCTGTATGATTTGTATTTCCTGCCGTTATAAATTATTGTCTCCCCGGGAGATTCTTCAACACCTGCAAACAAAGACCCCGCCATAACAGAACTGGCTCCTGCAGCAATAGCTTTTACAATATCTCCCGAATAACGCAATCCGCCATCGGCAATAATAGGCACTCCCGTATCCTTTAACGCATCATAAACGTCAAATATTGCCGTAAGCTGAGGTACACCGACACCGGCGATCACCCGGGTAGTACAGATAGAACCCGGGCCTATCCCAACTTTTACAGCATCTGCACCGGCTTCTGCCAGATCAGTTGCTGCCTTACTTGTGGCTATATTACCTACAACGAAATCTGTTTCCGGGAATTTATGTTTTGCTTCCTTCAGGATATGAATTACAGCCTCGGTATGTCCATGCGCAGTATCAATAACAATGGCATCGGCATCAGCATTGATCAATGCTTTTATTCTATCCATACTGTCCTTTGTAACACCTACAGCCGCTGCAACGCGTAATCTGCCCTTAGGGTCCTTACAGGCATTGGGCCGGTCCTTTGCCTTTGTAATATCCTTATAGGTGATCAGTCCAATAAGACGATTGCCGTCATCAATAACCGGCAGCTTTTCTATCTTGTATTGCTGAAGAATATCAGCTGCTTTCTCAAGGTCCGTTTCCTGCGATGTGGTTATAATATTTTTATAAGTCATCACCTCACTTACAGGTCTTCCTGTTTTTGATTCAAATCTCAGATCCCTGTTCGTGACTATACCTATAAGCTTATGATGATCATCAACGACAGGGATCCCCCCTATCTTGAATTCCTGCATCAGGTTCAGGGCATCACCTACAGTAGCTTCTTTTTCTATTGTTATCGGGTCGTAGATCATACCATTTTCCGCCCTCTTTACTATTTTTACCTGTTTGGCCTGCTCCTCTATACTCATATTCTTATGTATGACACCAATGCCGCCTTCGCGCGCGATGGCAATCGCGAGCTGTGATTCGGTGACCGTATCCATGGCCGCGGATACAATAGGAGTGTTTAAAATGATATTCTTTGTGAAACGGGTTGTCAGGTCAACTTTTTTGGGTAAGACATTCGAGTAGGCGGGAACCAGCAGTACGTCATCAAATGTGAGGCCCTCTGATATTATTTTTTCAGTAATAAATGCCATCTTCGTATTTTTACTTAAATTTAAATGTTGCGAAATTACAAAAAATTAGGTGATTTCAAGCTGATTATTTGTTTTCAAACCATAATAATATATGGTATTTATGATTTTTTAAGAATTGGACACTCCAGGCCAATCCAATGGACATCTATCATCAAATATTAAAAAAATACTGGGGGTTCAGCCAGTTCCGGCACCTGCAGTATGATATCATCCGGTCAGTCGCATCGGGAACAGATACCCTTGCATTGATGCCTACAGGCGGAGGTAAATCAATTGCCTTCCAGGTTCCCGCCATTGCCATGGAAGGTATCTGCCTTGTGATCACACCGCTCATTGCCCTTATGAAAGATCAGGTGGAAAACCTTACCGGCAGGGGAATCAAAGCCCTGGCCATTCATTCGGGAATGTCGGCAGATGAGATAGATATTACACTGGAAAATGCCATTTACGGCAATTATAAATTTCTTTATGTTTCACCAGAAAGACTTAACAGTGATATATTCAGGGTAAGGGTAAAAGATATGAACCTTAACATCATCACTGTGGATGAAGCACATTGCATTTCACAGTGGGGATATGATTTCAGGCCTTCTTACCTCAGGATCGCTGAATTACGTAAGATTGTTCCTGAAATTCCGGTGCTGGCGCTCACAGCTACCGCGACAACCGAAGTAGCAGAAGATATTCAGGATAAACTGCTTTTTAAAAAAAAGAACCTGTTAAAGACAGGATTCTCACGCGAAAACCTGATCTATCATGTGAAATTCTCGGAAGATAAACCCGGGGATATGATAAAGGTTGCAGGTAACCTTCGGGGAAGTGGCATAATATATGTCCGGAGCAGGAAAAAAGCCAAAGACCTGGCAGAATTACTGATCAAAAACAAAATAAATGCAGAGTACTATCACGCGGGACTGCGCCATGAAACCCGTAACAGGAAACAACTCTCTTGGTCGCGGGGAGAAACACGCGTAATAGTAGCCACCAATGCTTTCGGGATGGGGATTGACAAGCCTGACGTACGTTTTGTCATGCATATCGACCTGCCCGATTCCCTGGAATCCTATTTTCAGGAAGCAGGAAGAGCCGGTCGTGACGGTTTGAAATCATATGCTGTTCTTTTTTTTAATAAATATGATAACACCATTGCCCGGCAACGAATTGCCACTTCGTTTCCGCCCACGGAAACAATCAAATCTGTCTACCAGGCACTGGGCAATTATTTGAAAGTCCCGTACGGAGGAGGCAAAGGCATGGCTTACGATTTCATGATCTCAGACTTTGCCTCCAACTATAAGTTCAACCTGTTGAGCATACACAGCAGCCTTAATATCCTTCAGCGTGAGGGATACCTTGAAGTAACCGACGAACTTAACAACCCTTCCAAAGTTCATTTTATTATCGACCGTGAAGGATTATACAGATTTCAGGTTGCCAATGCGGGTTTTGATGCTTTTATCAAACTGTTGCTCAGGTCATATACCGGATTATTTTCAAATTACGTGGGGATTGATGAATTGTCACTGGCAAAAAAAGCAGGTGTAAATATTGAAATAGTGTACCGTTATCTCAACAAGCTGAATAACCTTGGTATTATCAAATATATTCCACAGAAAAGAACCCCTCTTATAATCTATACATCAGAAAGGCTGGATGAAAAATCTTTGTACATCTCAAAAGAGAATTATCGTGTAAGAAAGGAAATTTTTATCAAACGGCTCAATAACGTCCTTAATTATGCCCGTCGAAATGACAAATGCAGAAGCATTCAACTGTTGGAATACTTCGGTGAGCGTAAGTCAAAACCATGTGGTAAATGTGATGTATGCCGCAGAAGATCCGAAAAGGAGATCAATGAAACTGAATTCACGCTTGTGGTGGATGAGATCAAATCGAGACTAAGTATGCAGGACCTGCCCCTCGGTGAACTTGTTGAACAAATACCCTTTGGAAATGAAAAGGTTGTTGAAATCATTCGGCACCTCCTCGATCATAACAAACTGGCATACCGCGAAGGGGACAAACTTAGCTGGACAGGATAGACAATTGTCTGTAATTCGGAATTTGTCATTTGGAATTTGACAATTATTACAGTATTCCTGTTAACTTTGTACGATAAACCCTATACCGGCAAGTTATTATTTGAAAAACAAGGCATCCGTATGGATAAATCTGAGAATATACTCTATTCAAAAAATGTTATTGAGTTTGTCGCAACAGCCAATGATTATTGCACCTTTCTTGAAAATGCAGATGCTTTTAACCTGAAAGAATTTGTGTACGAAACCCATAAAATACTGCCTTTGTTGTATTCAAAAGCCACCCTTTTACCTGAAATTGAAACCCGGATGGAAGAGGCAACAGAAAAATTTGTGACTGAAGGCGATTATAATATGTTACATGATAGCCTTCTGAGTAAACTGGGCCAGTATAATGATTACCAGGAGGTATTTGATCCCTTGCGTCAGGAAAGCGAGGATCCGGTCAGCGCGAGTATAGCTGAGGATCTCACGGATATTTACCAGGACATGAAGGACTTTCTGATGTCATACAGGATCAGCACCAACGAGATAATGAATGATGCAATCTGGGAGTGCCATGAAAATTTCCGTAATTACTGGGGCCAGCGTCTTGTAAATGTTATCAGGGCATTACACAATTTGCAGTATGGTGACGCAGAACTTGAAGATCAGAACGGCAGGCAGGGACATATTAATGAGAAGAATGGTAACGATATAGACACCAGTTCATGGTTTATTACAAAGAGACAAGAAGATTATCGTGATGAGAATAAATAATTACCCTTTTCAATCAAAAATTTCCAAAGATCAGATCTACAGTTTACCCCTGATAAGGTTCACGGGAAAAATAATCTATGTTGACAGCGGAAAAAAATTAAAGCCTGCATTGAATTACCTTGCCAATGAATCTATTCTCGGCTTTGACACGGAAACCAAGCCGTCTTTTAAGAAAGGAGTGAAAAACAAAGTTGCATTGCTGCAGCTGGCCGGTGAAAATACAGCTGTTTTGATACGCCTTAATAAGGTCGGATTAAAAGACGGCCTGATCGATATTTTAACTGACAGTTCAATTTTAAAAGTTGGAGTCGCCCTGCACGATGATATCAAAATATTAAATAAGATCCACAGTTTTGATCCCGGATCATTTATTGACCTTCAACAGCATGTAAAAAAATTCGGCATTGAGGACAACAGCTTAAAAAAACTGGCAGCAAACATATTAAAGTTCAGGATATCCAAACAACAACAAACATCAAACTGGGAGAATCCCGAACTCACTCCGGCACAGATTGAATATGCAGCCCTCGATGCCTGGGTATGTTACATGATCTATAAAAAACTGAATGAGTTCACCGTACATGAGCAGGATCAAGGTTATTCTTAAATCAGGCAAAGACCAGTCGGTAAGGCGCTTACATCCATGGGTATTCTCCGGTGCAATAAAAAAAATTGCCGGCACACCGCGGGAAGGTGAAATTGTCGAGGTAAGCAGTAATAAAGATGAGTTTCTGGCCCTGGGACATTATCAGATAGGATCCATAGCAATAAGGATCTTTTCATTTCAGGATATTGAACCGGATTACAATTTCTGGAAAGACCGTATAGGATCGGCCTATAAATACCGCTGCGAACTGGGAATTACAAATCATCCCGAAATTAATGCCTACAGGCTGATAAATGCTGAAGGTGACGGTATGCCGGGTCTGATCATAGATTATTATAACGGAACGGCAGTACTGCAAATGCATTCAATAGGCATGCATTACCTGCGTGATATGATCGTTGATATTCTTAAAGGTTTATATAGCGACAGGCTAAAAGCCGTTTTCGATAAAAGTGAAACCACCCTTCCTTTTAAATCGGGTATTAATGCTACAAATGAATATCTGTTAGGGGGAAAATCCGGTTCAGAGATCACTGAGTACGGTAACCGGTTTATTGTGAATTGGGAAGAAGGACAAAAAACAGGCTTTTTTCTTGACCAGCGTGAAAACAGAAAATTATTGCAAAACTATGCAACAGACAGGCAGGTACTGAATATGTTCTGCTTCACCGGTGGATTTTCGGTTTATGCACTTAAAGGAAAAGCCCGGATGGTGCACTCGGTTGACAGCTCTGCCAGTGCCATTGAACTTACCGGTAAAAATATTGAAACAAACTTTGGGCAAACCGGCACACACAATAGTTATGTTGCAGATGCTTTTAACTATATGAAGGACATTAACGACCGGTATGACCTGATAATACTCGACCCACCGGCTTTTGCAAAACACCATAATGTTTTACACAATGCTCTGCAGGGATATAAAAAGCTGAATGCCATGGCTATCGAAAATATAAAAAAAGGGGGTATTATATTTACCTTTTCATGCTCACAGGTTGTCTCAAAAGAAAATTTCAAAAAAAGCGTTTACGTAGCTGCCGCCAATACAGGCCGGTCGGTAAAAATACTCCATCAATTAACACAACCCGCCGATCATCCGGTAAGTATTTATCATCCCGAAGGGGAATATTTAAAGGGACTGGTACTTTATGTGGAATAAACAGCAAAACGACATACAAAAAACAGGATTTTTAAAACTATTCGTCCTGATATGCTCCCTGATGTTTCTTTCAGCAAGCCTGTCAAACGCGCAGAAGAAAGAGGCAGCAGAATATATTGATAATCTGGTCAGCCGAAATAAACTCCCCGGGATTCAATATATAATTTTCAATACCGACAGTGTTATTTTTGAGTACAATGCAGGTATGCGCGATCTGTCAAAAAAATCAGAAGTAACTTCAAATACTGTATTCAAAGCCTATTCCATAACCAAGACATTCACGGCCATGGCCATTCTGCAGCTTGTAGAAAAAGGACAGTTATCACTTAATGATTCATTGAGGCAATTTATTAATGATTATCCCTACAGGCATGAAATAACGATCCGGCAATTGCTTTCTCATACCTCCGGACTGGCCAATCCAATACCGGCTACATGGGTGCACGTGGTAGAAGAGCATGATCAGTTTGATGAGGATGCCTTTATTCGTCAACAGTTGAATAAACACGACCGGCTAAAATACAAGCCAGGAAAAAAGAAACGGTATTCAAACTTCGATTATCTTTTACTGGGAATGATCATTGAGAAGGTTTCGGGAGAAAAGTATGAAGAATACATCAGGAGGAATATCCTGCAAAAGCTGGATATCCCCCGGAAGCATCTGGATTTTATTATTCATGATGACAGCCTGTATGCCACAGGATATCAGAATAAATACCAGCTTATACAGCTGACATACGGAATACTGGGTGACAGGGATAAATTCATGCGGTCATCCATCGGTAAATGGATCCCGTTTAATAATTTTTATCTCAATGGGAATGCTTACGGGGGATTAATAGGTACAGCCCGTGGACTGACAGTGTGGGGACAACATCTTTTAAGCAGGGATTCCACACTGTTATCCAGCCGGATGAAAGAACTTTATTTTACTCCCGTGAGACTCAATAACGGGAAAAAAACTAACCAGTGTCTTAGTTGGTTTGAGCGTGAGACCAATTACACACGTTATTATGCCCATCCCGGCGGTGCTCCCGGCTATGCCAGTGAAATAAGACTCTACCCTGAACACAACATAGGCAGCGTTTATTTAATGAACCGCACCTTTAAGATCAACCACACAAAACTACTCTCCGACCTCAATAAACACTTTATCAACGATACAACTTTGCTTGAAGAGGACGACAAACTAAAAGAAAGCCTGAAAGAATAAACCACCTTATCCACATTACAAAAACGAGCAATTGTTAAAACACCGGCAAATTTCCCTACCTAGGGCTAAGATCACATCGTGCCAATTTCATGAATTATCTTTCCTGTTCATCCAGAATCCTTTCTATCTCATCCATAACACTGTTCATAGCATCCATTGTTTTGTCAAAAGGTTCGGAGGTGGTCATGTCCACTCCTGCTTTTCTCAAAACATTGATAGGATAATCCGAACCGCCGGCCGAAATGAAATCAATATATTTTTCCACGGCTCCCTCTTCTTCGTTCAGCACTTTCTCAGCAAGCGCCATTGAAGCTGTAAAAGAAGTTGAATACTGGTAAACATAAAAATTATAGTAGAAATGTGGTATAAAAGCCCATTCGCGAGTTACAGGCTCATCAATATGACATATACCCTGCTCATGACCATAATATTTCTTTAGTATACTTCCGTATAATTCGGTGAACAGGTCACCGGTCAGGGCAACCCCCTGCTCAGCCTTTTCATGGATAAGAAGTTCATATTCCGCAAACTGCGTCTGACGGAAAAGAGTTCCCTTGAAAGCATCGAGATAACTCATCAATAAAGACAAACGCGCATCTTCATCACTGATCTCGTTCATCATCTTATCCATCAACAATGCCTCATTAAAAGTTGAAGCTACCTCTGCAACAAAGATTGAATAACCGGCCAGCGGATAAGACTGGTATTTATTGGAATAATAGCTGTGCATGGTATGTCCCATCTCATGAGCAAGTGTACTTACATCCTCCCAGCGGCCGTTGTAATTTAATAAAATATAAGGATGAACATCATATGCACTTCCGCTTGAGTATGCACCTGAACGTTTCCCGCGTGTGGGATATACATCGATCCATCGTTCTGTAACTGCCCTTTTTACTACATCCACATAATCTTCTCCGAGGGGGTTTACTGCATCAATCAGTAGTTCGGTAGCTTCTTCATAAGAATATTCAAGGTCTATGCCACCGACTACAGGTGCATACAGATCCGAATATTTCAGCGTGTCCACTTTCAGAATACGTTTTTTCAATTTCAGATACCGGTGAAAAGTTCCAAGATTATTATTCACATTCTCTATAAGCGAATGATAAACACCGGTTGGGATATTGTTCACATCAAGAGCCCTTTCGAGAGACGAATTGTAGTCGCGTGACCGCGCGTAAAAGATGTTACTTTTCACATTTCCATATAACATATCGCCGAATGATGCTTCAAAATCTTCGTGTACGCTCCAAAATGCATCAAATACCTTTTCCCTGTCGGCCCTGTTTTCCACCGCGCGGTATTTACTGTAACCCGACTTATCAAGCAGCGCCTCCGTACCATCATTTAAAACAACTGTCGGATATGGCATCTCTGCATTACTGAATGTACGATAAACAGACGCGGTATTTTCACTTATCATTCCGGACAAGGCAAGAATCTTCTCTTCCTCTTCTGATAACTGATGTTCAACTTTCCTGAACAGGTTATCCAGGTATATTTTATAGTCATTAAGCCCCTCCTGTTCATTAATAAATTGTTCTACAGTCGACCATTCCATTGACAAAATCTCAGGTTCAATAAAAGCTGCTTCAGATGAAAAATCTGTAAGCATCTGCTGCAACTCCTGTCTCATAGCTGAATATTTTGAAACACGGGTATCCTGATCCGACTTTTTGGCTGCATAGCCGTATAAACGTTCTGCTTCTTTTGAAACCGAGGAAAGATATTGAAGGCATGACAGCAAATTCTCGGATGATGCTGTCAATGTTCCCTTATACTGTCCGACCTTATCGAGCTTACCGGCCAGATCTTCCCTGGCCTCTTTCCATGCTTCATCCGAAGAATAAAGATCCTGAAGGTTCCATTTATACTTCTCCGGAATATCATCCCTTTCGCTTTGTGCAAGGGATTGTATGCCGGCAAATACCAACAAAAATACAAAAGCCGGTATAAATCTGAGGACCGGCAAAGGATTTAAGCTTAAGGTGTGCAATTTTACTTTCATATTTGTCTTTTGTCATATTAATTTTTCAAAGATCATACCCTCTATTATTCATGCGTAATGTTTGGGTCAGAAGCAGGGAGTCGGAAAATGCAGCTTCAGCCCTTCAAAGCCAATAATACAGGATAAATAATATACAAATAAAGTAAACTTTTTTGATTTAGAGTTGATAAATATCACATCTATGGCCTGATTGTTTGCCTGAAAACATACCGGCACAATAATAACAATATTTAAATTTTTAATTGGCTATCTTGAAAAACACCACTCATTATCTGATGAAAACTCATCATTATAAAAATAACCTTCATCTTCAAAATGTTTTAACTGTTCAGGTTCATCAATCCGGTTTTGTATTATAAAACGACTCATCATTCCCCGCGCTTTTTTGGTATACACGACAATTACTTTGTAATGTTCACCTTTCAATTCCTTAAAGACTGGTGTGATCACCTTATCACCAAATTTTTTCAATTTGGCTGCTTTGCCGTATTCATTCGATGCAAGATTGATTATAAATTTATTTTTATGCTTTTGTATCTCGTTTTTCAGTAGATCATATATTTTGTCTCCCCAAAATTCATAAAGGTTTTTGTTACTTCCAACCTGCAGTTTCGTATTCATTTCCAACCTGTAAGGTTGTATCAGATCGAGCGGACGCAGAAGACCGTAAAGTCCTGAAAGCATACGAAGTGTTTCCTGGGCAAATTTGAGATCTTCCGATGTCAGTTCGGCGGCTTTTAATCCATTATATACTTCCCCGTTAAAGCTGAAAATAGACTGCTTTGCGTTTCCCGTTGTAAATGGCGGTGACCATTGCTGATATCTTTCATAATTAAGCCTGGCCAACTGATCATTAATATCCATCAGGTTTGCCAGTTCCTCCTCCGACAACTCCCTGAGTTTACTGATCAGTTGCCCCGCTTCTTCCATGAAACGGGGAATAGTGAACACGTCTGTTATCTGTTGTTTTTCGAAATTCAATAATTTTGCCGGTGAAAGTAATGTTATCATGATTTTGTAATTATATAATGTCTGTCCATAAAGTCCCATTTGCTTCGTTACGCTTGTCCGAAAATT
>CAZBJH010000104.1:0-12487 GCA_964492185.1 uncultured Bacteroidales bacterium
ATGAAACCCTCATCATTAAGGAATTTAATTTATATAATACAAAGACAATAGGACATGAATATTTACTAAGAACTTATTACGCGAGAGCGAAGCGGTTACATTCGTTTTCAAATTTTTAATTACTTTTTTATCGAATAATTACAAAATTTTAAACGAATGAAACAAAAAATAAGTACATTTATTTAAATAGGTAGGATACAGGCATTTCTTTTTTTTTGTTTTCTTTTTATGCCCAAACAGAAATTAACCAAACCCGAAGAACGAAAGGTTATTGAGCTGGAAGCTCAAGTGGATAAATTGTACAATTTAGTTGGTTTAAAGAAGATAATTGCACAATTATCTGCAAAATTTATCAGCCTCTCCATAGACGAGATCGATCAGTATATAGGTCAGGCATTAAACGAAATATCGCAATATTTAGGTATTGAACGAAGTGTTCTGATAGAATTTTCCGGCACGGGAAGTGGCTCGGCAATATCTTATTCTTTCAGGGAAAAGGGAATAGTCAAAGCCAGTGAATTATCAGTAAAGAACGAATTGCCCTTGTTTTACAGTATATTAAGCCAGGGAGAACTTTATTACTTTGAACGAATTGATGAACTGCCTGATAATGCTGTTCATGAAAGGCAATACTGTGAAAGTTCGGGCATAAAATCAAACTTCAGTGTTCCATTGAATATTTCCGGCAGGGTGATTGGTTTTTTAGGATTTTCGACTTTGAATTATATTAAATCATGGACACCCGAAGAGGTTAGGAATCTGAAACTTATATCCCATGTAATAGCTAACGCTCTTGCAAGGAGAAATGCACATTTCGCGTTGAAATCTGAAGAGGAAAAATTCAGTCTTGTTGCCGATAATGCCCCTATTTTATTATCTCATATCGATACCCGTTTCAGATATGAATATCTGAACAAACATTTTAAACGTTTGCTTGGCATTGATCCGGACACGGCAACAGGGCATACAATAGGGGAAATTTTTGGAAGGCATACGGAGGCCAATATAAAAAGAGCTGTAATGATGCTTCCGAAGCAGTCACCGGCTACCTTTGAAAATGAATTAATGCATAATAGCGGTCATTCAATATATACTTACGGGCAGGTTATCCCAGATGTTAATAATCAGCATAATATTACTGGATATTATCTGATCGAGATGGACATTACCATGTTAAAGAAGACCGAAAAAGAGCTTAAACAATCGGTTCTTGAACTAAGTGATGAGAGGTTTAAACTTTTCGAAGCACAAAGGATATCACATCTCGGACACTGGGACTGGGACCTGGAGACGAACGGACTGAAATGGTCTGATGAAATTTATAGAATATTCGGTTTGAAGCCCCAGGAATTTGAGGCCACATATGACGCGTTTTTACTTCGCGTGCATCCTGATGACAGGGATAAGGTTGTCAAAGCAGTTGATTCTGCCATTAAACATAATGAACCTTATAATATTGACCATCGCATTATATTGCCCGGCGGCAGTGAAAGGATAGTGCATGAACAAGCATCCATCAAAAGGAACAGGGAGGGAAGGGCTGTCCATATGCTGGGTACGGTGCAGGATATAACTAGGTTGAAACACATACAGTTACGACTTAAGGAGGCCAATGATGAAATTAGCCGGTTGAATGAAAAGCTTGCAAGTGAGAACTTATATTTAAAGAAAGATATTAAGCTGAGCCGCCATCATACAAATATTATTGGTGAAAGCGAAGCAATTAAAAAGGTATTGTCACTTATTGAGCAGGTGGCAAATTCGGATACGACTGTATTAATACAGGGAGAAACAGGTGTTGGAAAAGAGCTTGTTGCCAATGCCATACATATTATGAGCAAAAGAAAAGACCGGGCTATGGTAATTGTTAATTGTGCTTCCCTGCCTGCATCACTCATTGAATCAGAGTTGTTCGGACATGAAAAAGGTGCTTTTACAGGTGCCTATTCACGATTAGCCGGCAGGTTTGAGATTGCTAATGATTCTACTATCCTGCTCGATGAAATTGGTGAACTTCCATTGGAAATGCAGGTAAAGCTATTGAGGATTATCCAGGAAGGTACATTCCAGCGTATTGGCAGCACGAAAACATATCATACCAATGCCCGTATCCTTGCTTCAACCAATCGTGATCTGGCGCCTGCGGTGAACGAAGGGCGTTTTCGACAGGATCTTTATTACCGGCTGAATGTATTCCCTGTCTATGTACCTCCGCTACGTGAGCGAAAAGAGGATATATCACTATTGGTAACATCTTTTATAGATGAGTTTAACACGAGCATGAGAAAAAATGTCGGTTCGATACCAAAAAAGAGCCTTGAAAAACTGACACAATATGCATGGCCGGGAAACATTCGTGAACTGCGTAATGTAATTGAACGGTCAATGATACTGAGTTATGGAAAATCACTTCAATTATCCTTTATGGAAGATACCAGCCGGAAACCAGGCAAGTTCATCTCTCTCGATGAAATGCAACGTCTACACATTATGAAGGCGATGGAATTGTCGGGAGGAAAAATCAGCGGCCCGGATGGCGCGGCAGATATTTTAGGGGAGAATCCCACCACCCTGCGGTCGAGAATGGACCGGCTGAAAATTCATTATAAAAAGTCATAGAAGCCGGCTCCGGCATTTACGATATTTCGCAAAGTCTGCACACGGCTCATCCGGATTTGTAATCCGGATGTTTTTTTACCCTACTCCATGCAGATGGAGCCGTTGTTACGCGAAGCCCACTTTCTTTAAAACCAGCATGGAGTTTTGCAGTAGCGGGACCCGTCTCAGAAAAATCGCGTACGATTTCAAGGAATGTTTTCGTCGCGGGGGCACTGGAGGAACCCTGTCCGAGCGACGACGAAGGAGGAGTGAGTTTGGGTTCCGCGGGGAGAAAACCTTCCGTAGTAAATCAAGCGATTTTTATGGAACGGTGACCTTTTTGCCTACTTTTTGGGTGGCAGCCAAAAAGTAGGTCGAACTGCCTTGCAGGCAGTTCGAAACCCGGTCAGCGGGAAGCAATTAAAAACAATACTTTTCAATATAATACCCGTTTAGCAAATCCACTATGATTATTCCTTATAGCTAAAAAAACGAACACTTTTAATAAAAAAAATTTATAAATAATTAAATACGATATATCGTATACGGTACGATATATCGTAAAAATATTAATGTCTTTTGAAATATCATTGCAAGGGTAAGAAACAGATAAACAGGAAAATACGTAATTTGGTACGGGCTTTGACTATTGTTTTAAACATTTAATAGAAATTTAAAATTTGTGCTTATGACTACGATGGAATTTAATACTCAGTTGGCACGGCTTGGTGACAATCTTCAGAAATATGCCGTGAGCCTTACCATGAATAGTGAGGATGCCAAAGACCTTGTTCAGGAAACATATTTCAAAGCAATTGCAAACAAAGATAAATTTGAAGCAGATACCAACCTGAAAGCATGGACCTATACAATTATGAGAAACACTTTTATTAATAATTACAGGAAAAAGGTCAAAAACAATACAGCATATGATAACACGGAAAACCTTCATTTTTTAAACCGTAAACAGGATTCGGGATATGTTGCACCTGAGGTCAGGATTCAGGCTGAAGAAATTGAAAACAGAATTGCAAATCTTGATAAGGATTACGGAATTCCGTTTTCAATGCATGTAAAAGGATATAAATATAAAGAAATAGCCGATCATCTGGGATTGAAGATAGGTACAGTAAAAAGCCGCATTTTCTTTTCAAGAAAAAAGCTGATGCAATCACTTAAGGATTATGCATAGGATGACCGGGAGTTAGTTGAACAGAGTTTAAACAATATAGGGATTTAACTGGCATGTAAACATATCTTATTTTTGTGTGTTTATATGCTTATCCGGGTGCTGACAAATTTTATCTGAGTGCATAATGTTGCAAAAAAACAGGAAAGTCAATGTAAATGAGATAAACTTTAATGTCATTGTTAAGGGAAGTGGTGATGCTGTAATACTTCTGCATGGTTTTGGTGATACGGCTAATGTGTGGCATAATCAGATCGATTATCTTGTTGTTGCCGGTTTTAAAGTTATTGCTCCCGACCTGAGAGGTTTTGGGGGTACTGATGCACCGGAATGGAAAGAGAACTATGAGATTGAAAAGCTGGCTTCCGATGTGAAAGGCCTTGCGGATGAATTCGGAGTTGATGATTTTCATTTGGTAGCACACGGATTCAGTACCATAGTAGGATGGTACCTTGCAGAGCATTATCCTGAAAAGCTTAAATCAATGGTAATTATTTCTATGGGGCATCCGGGTTCCTATGAGGATGCCGGTATCGAGCAGTTGCAGAAGGGATGGTACCGTTTTGCATTTTTATTGCCGGGAATTGCCGAAAAACAAATATCATTAAATAATTGGGAAGTATTAAGAAAACTGTTTGGTAATCACAGGCAGGTTAAACAAATAATAAAAAATATCAGTCGTTCAGGACGGATAACTTCTGCTATGAACTGGTACAGGGCAAATGTAATTCCCTTATATACGGGTGAGTTTCCCGGGTTGGCCATTCCTTTACTCGGATGCTGGGGTGAACATGATCCGGTTTTTCTTGAAGAACAAATGAAGAACACAAAAAAATTCAGCAATGGCAAATGGCATTATGTGAAAATTGAAAATGCCGGTTACTGGCCACAGTTGGATCGCCCCGATTTATTAAATAATCTGATAGGGGATTGGATTACATATAAATATGCCAATAAATAATAAAGGATATTATCGCGCGAAGGCAATAATATCCTTATAAAGAAATAATACTGTCATTTTCGTTACAGCAATAATAACTATTTTATCGGCCTTAATTTACGTACCTGTGCTCCTGCATGCCATAGTTCGGATTCCCGCATTTCCTTCAGTTCTTTCTCAAGCAGCTCCCTGTAGTTGGATCTACCTGTAGATTCCAGTACGCGTTCGGTTTCTTTTCCCGTTTTCACCTTGTCATACAGTTCTTTAAATACCGGAAGGGTTGCCTCTTTAAATTTAGGCCTCCAGTCAAGGGCACCCCGTTGAGCAGTTGCACTGCAGTTGGCATACATCCAGTCCATGCCGTTTTCGTCCACCAGCCGGATAAGGCTTTGTGTTAGCTCTTCAACAGTTTCGTTAAATGCCTCACTTGGTGAATGGCCGTTTTCCCTTAATATCTGGTACTGGGCATCCATAATACCCGCGAGGGCTCCCATAAGAACTCCCCGTTCGCCTGTAAGATCCGAATAAACTTCGTTTTCGAATGTGGTAGGGAATAAATATCCCGAACCAATAGCAATTCCCAGTGCCACTGTACGCTCTTCGGCTTTTCCCGTATAATCCTGGAAGACCGCATAACTTGAATTGATGCCTGCACCTGCAAGAAAATTCCTTCTTACACTTGTTCCTGATCCTTTTGGGGCTACCAGGATAACATCGATATTTTTTTGGGGAATAACCCCGGTTTGTTCTTTATAGGTAATTGAAAATCCATGTGAAAAGTACAATGCATCTCCTTCCTTAAGGCATGGCTCCAGTAAAGGCCATACAGCACGCTGGGCTGCATCTGAAACCAGATACTGAATTATTGTTCCTTTCTTTGCTGCCTCTTCAATGGGAAAAAGTGTTTCACCGGGTATCCAGCCATCTTTTACTGCCCTGTCCCAGTCGGCCTTAAAATCCCGCGATTGTCCTATGATTACATTGATGCCGTTATCTTTCATGTTCATTGCCTGTGCCGGACCCTGAACACCGTAACCGATAACAGCCACTGTTTCGTTCTTAAGTGTTTCCTTTGCTTTTGATAGTGAGAATTCTTCGCGGGTAACAACTGTTTCGTCAACACCGCCGAAATTAATTTTAGCCATAATAATTGATTTTAATTTATTATTTTTTTTGATTTAATTATTTGATTGTTCTTCATCTATCGCTTGTAGGAAATTGCTAAACAATTCCTGGCTAAGCTTGGTGATGGCAATTCGTCCCGACCGGGTAAACTGTTTCACCCCATACTTACTGAGTTGTTCAAAAAGTTCCTGGGTTTCTTCCTTATGTCCGGTTTTTTCAATAACCGTATACTCATTTGTCACTTCAAGGATCCGTGCATTATGTTTACGAATGGTTGTTTCCAGTGTGGTGCTTTCGAGCAGAGCTTCAGTCGGAACTTTGTATAAGGCAATTTCCTGATGAATGACCTCTTCATCGGGATGATAAAAAGCTTTTAGCACCTCAACCAGCTTTTCGATCTGTCGTACCACTTTTTCTACTTTTTCTTTTGTTTCTTTAACAACGATTGTAAATTTATGTATGCCGGGGATTGCCGATTCGGATACAGTAAGGCTTTCTATATTGACATGCCTCCTGGTGAAAATGATGGTAATCCTGTTTAACAAACCAATATGGTTTTCCGAAAATGCAGTTATTGTGTATGTTTGTATCATCACTTATGTTTTTAATGGTTTATTTATTTTCCTTTCCCAGTATTATTTCAGAAACACCGGCACCGGCAGGCACCATGGGAAATACGTTGTCTTCCTTTTCAATGGATACATCCAGCAGATATGATCCCTTATAGTCAAGCATTTCCTCTATAGCTTCCTTTAATTCCGGGCGTTCAAGTACCTTCCGTCCTTTAATACCAAAACCTTCGGCAACCTTTATGAAATCCGGGTTCATCAGGTAGGTTTGTGAATAACGCTTGTCAAAAAACATTTCCTGCCATTGTCGTACCATACCCAGGTAATTGTTGTTCAAAAGTAAGATCTTTACGGGAATTTCCGATTGTTTGATGGTTCCAAGTTCCTGTATGGTCATTTGCAGACCTCCGTCACCAACAATAGCTATAACCTGTCTGTCAGGCTTTCCCACCTGTGCTCCCATGGCTGTCGGTACACCGAAACCCATAGTTCCCAGTCCGCCCGATGTAACGAAACTTCTCGGATGGTTCAGCTTAATATATCGTGAAGCAAACATCTGATGCTGTCCGACATCGGTAACAATTATCGCTTCTCCCTTTGTTTTCTCATTCATCAGCCTGATTACCTCACCCATTGTAAGTCCAGGTTTTTTGGGATAAAGGTCCTGACTGATCACTTCATAATGTTCCTTTTTGTCTAGTTCTTTGAATTCGGCGATCCAGCCATCAAATTTTCTTTCCTGAACATGCCGTGTTAATAGGGGTAGTGTTTTTTTAACATTACCCGTAACAGCGATATCGGGTTTTATATTCTTGTATATTTCTGCCGGGTCAATTTCCATGTGAATGATCTTTGCCTGCCTGGCATATTTATCCAGATTTCCGGTAACGCGATCGTCAAAACGCATGCCAATGGCTATCAGTACATCACACTCGTTGGTCATGATATTTGTCGCATAATTACCATGCATGCCAAGCATTCCCATGTTCTGCGGATGTCCGGTTGGCAGCGCTGATACACCCAGTATAGTCCACGCGGCAGGGATGCCCGATTTTTCAATAAATTGTTTAAACTCTTCCTCAGCTCCTGCAAGGGTGACCCCCTGTCCGAAAAGTATATACGGCTTTTCTGCCTTATTTATCAGATCTGCAGCTTGTTTTACAGCCTTTTCATTTACTTTTGGCCATGGAAGATAACCACGTATGTAAGAGCACTTTTTATATTCGAAGTCCAGTTTACCGAATTGTGCATCTTTGGCAATATCTATTAAAACCGGTCCTGGACGCCCCGTACGGGCAATATAAAAAGCTTTCGCGATTACACTGGGGATATCCTCAGCTTTGGTTATCAGGAAGTTCCATTTGGTAACAGGCATCGAAATACCTATCACATCTGTTTCCTGGAAAGCATCGGTTCCCAGCAGCGGGCTTATAACCTGACCGGTAATTGCAACTATGGGAGTTGAATCCATCATGGCATCGGCAAGACCGGTTATCAGGTTGGTAGCCCCGGGTCCGGAAGTGGCCATACATACGCCTGTTTTGCCTGTGACCCGTGCATATCCTTGTGCAGCGTGAACAGCGCCCTGTTCATGGCGGGTAAGTAGATGCCTGATTTTATCTGTATGGTTCATCAGTGAATCATACACGGGCATTATTGCCCCACCGGGATATCCAAATATGATCTCTGTATTTTCCTGTATCAATGATTCTAATAAAGCTTCTGAACCGGTGATCGTTTTTGTTGTTGTTTTTATAATGGTATCCGGGGTCATTTTTTTTAGAATTATCCTAATTAAAAGAATAGATTAAATCATTCTTACAGCTCCTGTATCAGCTGATGTAACCATGGATGCATAAGCTTTCAATGCAGCAGATACAGGACGGTTTCGCTTCACAGGGGTATAAGCACTGCTTCCCCTTTTTTCCTGTTCTTTTTTCCGCTTTTCCAGTTCATCGGGGGTAAGTTTGACATTGATAGTTCGTCGGGGTATGTTGATCTCAATAATATCTCCGTCTTTCAATAATCCTATCTCACCTCCTGCTGCAGCTTCGGGTGATACGTGGCCAATTGAAAGACCTGATGTACCACCGGAAAATCGTCCGTCGGTAAGGAGTGCACATTTGTCACCCAGCTTTTTAGATTTGATATAGGATGTGGGGTACAGCATTTCCTGCATACCAGGCCCTCCTTTCGGGCCTTCATAGCGGATAATGACCACATCCCCGGGGACCAGTTTGTCCCCAAGAATAGCATCACATGCTTCTTCCTGGGATTCATACACTTTAGCCGGTCCTGAAAAATCGAATATGGCTGGGTCCACTCCGGCAGTCTTCACAACACACCCTTCGCGGGCAATGTTTCCGAAAAGCACTGCCAGGCCACCGTCTTTATTATAACAATGTTCAATATCCCGGATACAACCTTTTTCCCTGTCCTTATCAAGTTCTTTGAACTGCAGGTTTTGTGATCCGAGTTTCAGATTGCGTATGCCTGACGGCGCACTTTTGTATATTTCGTAGTCTTCCGGATTTGTTTTGCCATTCATGATACTGAATTTTTGAATTGCCTCTCCGAGACTTAGTAAATCAGCCCTTCTGACGGATGAATCTATCAAACCTCCTTTTTCCAGCTCAGCAAGAATACCCAGTATACCACCTGCACGGTTTACATCTTCAACATGATATGGCGAGCTGGGTGAAACTTTACAAAGTACAGGTACTTTCCTTGAAAGTTCATCAATATCTTTCATGGTGAAATCAACACCTGCCTCATTGGCTATAGCTAAAATATGCAATACGGTATTGGTAGAACCACCCATAGCGATATCAAGAGTCATGGCATTCCTAAATGCTTCCCTGGTGGCAATGGAACGGGGGAGTACCGATTCATCCCCTTCAGTATAATACTTGTTTGTAAGCTTTACAATTTGCCTGGCCGCCTGTTCAAATAGTTTTTTCCTGTTACGGTGTGTAGCCACAACAGTGCCGTTGCCCGGAAGTGCAAGTCCGATAGCTTCATTCAGACAATTCATAGAATTGGCTGTGAACATTCCTGAACATGATCCGCAGGTAGGGCAGGCGATTTGTTCCACTGCCTGAATTTCTTCATCCGTGACTTCAGGATCTGCAGCCATTACCATTGCATCTACAAGGTCATATTTTTTATCTTTTAATTGTCCTGCTTCCATCGGACCGCCTGATATAAATATTGTCGGAATGTTCAGTCGCATTGCCGCCATAAGCATGCCCGGGGTAATTTTATCACAATTGCTGATGCAAATCATGCCGTCCACTTTATGGGCATTACACATGTATTCGACACTGTCGGCGATAAGGTCACGGGACGGAAGTGAATACAACATCCCGTCGTGCCCCATGGCAATGCCATCATCAATGGCAATGGTATTGAATTCTGCAGCAAAATAACCTTCTTTCTCAATTATGGATTTAACTTCCTGTCCTATTTCATGAAGGTGGGTATGGCCGGGAACGAACTGCGTAAAGGAATTGACAACGGCAATAATGGGTTTGCCTATCTGTTCTTCTTTCATACCGGCAGCGCGCCAAAGGCTTCTTGCCCCCGCCATGCGCCTGCCTTCAGTTGTTGTTGCGCTTCGTAGTTTTTTTGACATAATGTAATTGTATTTAAGTCGTTTAAAATTAAAAAAGCCATTCTTTCGGTAAGAATGGCTCTTTCATTATTTTGAATATAGCCTGTACCATCCTTACTTTAGCATCTTGACGAGGCTAATCAAAAGGACAGCGACAATGACTATTATATTTTTCATTTGTTATTGTTTTGGTTGACAAATATAAAAAATTAAATATTATCATGTCAAAAAAAAATTAAAAATAATTTCAATCTATTTTATTTTTCCTTGTAAAAAGCATACATAAATTCGGGTGTTAGCAGCCTGTATCGCTCTATGGTTTGCTTATCCAGTTCATCAACATAGTTTTTGTCTTTGATCACAAATCCCACTTTTTTCAGTCTTTCGGGGAAATCGGTTCCGTAAAGCCTGTAATGATCTTTTTGGCGAAATTGTTTTTCACGTTCCAGCGGGTCCTTAACAGAGGGATCCTCATGTGTCGTTTTCATTGAAAAATTAACAGGCACATGCAATATTGCATAACCTCCCGGCTTCAAAATGCGAAGGATCTCCGACATAGCCCGGGTATCATCTTCAACATGTTCCAGTACATGATTACATATGACCACATCGTAACTGTTATCCCTGAAAGGCATTTGCTGAATATCAAGCTTTACATCGGCTATCGGTGATTCAAGATCTGCCGTGGTATAATTCAGATTTTTCTGTTTTTTAAGCCTTTTGTAAAAGCACTGTTCGGGAGCAACATGTAAAACTGTTTGCGGTTTGTCAAAAAAATCAGTTTTGTTTTTTAAAAACAGCCATATTAATCTGTGCCGCTCAAGTGAAAGGCACCTGGGGCACAATACATTTTTTCTGACAATATTGTATCCGTAAGGAAGGAATTTCCGGAACGTACTGTTGCATACAGGACATGCAACATTGTTGCCGTGGTAAAACAATGAGCTGATACGCATAAAAATGTAACTTAGTCGAATAAGGTGCTTTCTTGGTACTGTATTCAGTACCATAGGAATGAATTTTCTCATTGCAATATCATTCAATATTCAAAAAAACGTGTCAAATGTAGGCAAATTTTTATAATTCGCTACCAGGATCATTTTCGCGGATTGAAAAATCCTTATTTTTGCCGGATATGGAATAGCTGTAATATTAAAAACATACAATGAGACCTTTTAAAATTCTGGGAATTCAACAGATTGCCATAGGCGGTGAAGATAAGGATAAACTGAAAAAGTTTTGGGTTGATATAATGGGCCTGGAAAAGTTACACAGTTTCAAAAGTGAGAAAGAGAATGTATATGAGGATGTCCTGAAAATGGGAGAGGGGCCGGAGGCAGTGGAGATTGATATTATGCAGCCCATTGATATAAATAAAAAACCCAAAGTACATGAACCTAAACTTAATCATATAGGACTTTGGATCGATGACCTTCAGTCGGCGGTTGACTGGTTAACAAAACAAGGTGTGCGATTCACGCCGGGGGGTATACGTAAAGGTGCTTCCGGTTATGATGTTTGTTTTATCCACCCAAAAGGCAATGAAGATTTTCCGCTTTGCGGAGAGGGTGTGCTGGTGGAGCTTGTGCAGGCTCCGGGGGAGATGATAAAATAAAAAAGCGGGTAAGCTACTCATATCACGCCGCTACAACCGCCTACCCTTGCTTCCTTCCGGACCTGGGGGGATTCAGCAGGAGCTGGCCGTATAAGACTTACCCGCCGGACGGCAAAAATATGAACTTTTAATTAACATGACAAAGAATTTAAAAAATTAATCTCCTGCCATAAAAAAACATTTATATTTGCTTCACTAAACCAATTAAAAACGGAATTATGGAACCCAAAAAAAATTCAATTTTCAATCATGCTCTTACCTATGGAGCTATAGTTGGTATTGCGCTGATTATATGGACAATTTTATTATTCATCATGGATCTGTCATTTAACAAATGGTTAGGTTATGTCAGTTACCTGTTTATAATTGCCGGCATTATTCTTGGTATGAAATCATATCGTGATAATGTACAGGGGGGCTTTATAAATTATGGCAAAGCCTTGGGTATCGGTGTGCTTATTAGTTTGATCGCCGGTATAATATCAGCTTTGTACTTTCTGATACATATTAATTTTGTAGATACGGAATTTTTAGCCAAGTCGCAACAATTCACGGAAGAACAAATGCTTAGTAAGGGGTTGACCGAAGAGCAGGTTGAAATGCAGATTGAGATGACATCTAAGTTTATGCGCCCCGGTTTTATGTTTATAATGTCAATTGTAGGTAATGTTTTCATGGGGACGATCATATCATTGATTATAGCTGCTTTTGTAAAAAAGGATGAAAACCCCGTGGCAGTGTAAATAGAGCTTGTCAATTAAGTTGGCAAATTGTTTTATTGGTCATGTGTCTGTTCAGAAAGTTCCATTTGCAAGGCTTGCGCAGTCCGAAAATGCGG
>CAZBJH010000105.1:0-12455 GCA_964492185.1 uncultured Bacteroidales bacterium
GACACTAATTAATATAATTATTCATGAGCTATCTTCAGTTTGATAAATCAAGTCTGATTAACCTCGAATACTCTTTAAGCAAAGAGATATTAAGGAGCAACCGTGCAGGCACTTACGCATGCAGAACACTTGTATTATGTAATACACGTAAATATCATGGTTTACTTGTTTGTCCTATGGGGCATCTTGACGGTGACCGCCATGTTTTATTATCAACTCTTGACGCTACAATAGTTCAGGATGATCAGGAATTTCATCTGGGAATTCATAAATATGAGGGCGACTTGTACATTCCCAAGGGCCATAAGTATATCCGTGATTTTGAATCAAACCTGATACCAAAACTGACTTATCGTGTCGGGGGTGTGTTGCTTACTCATGAAAGTATTCTTGTTGAAAAGCAGGAACAGATCCTTATCAGGTATACGGTTAGGGAGGCCGACAGGCCGGTGCGGCTGAAGTTCCATCCTTTCCTGGCATTTCGTAATATTCATACCCTGAGTAAAGCCAATATGCATGTAAACACGAAGATCAGGTACATAAAGAACGGGGTAAGGTCAAGGCTTTATGACGGATACCCGTATCTTCATATGCAGTTTTCAAAACCTGTTGATTTTATTCAGGCTCCCGACTGGTATTATAATATTGAATATCTTGAAGAGCAAAAGCGCGGATATGATTACAAGGAAGATTTGTTTGTTCCCGGGTATTTTGAAATCTCAATCAGAAAAGGTGAATCGATTGTTTTCTCTGCCTCCCTGAGTGAAGGGAATCCGGATACTTTCAAGCGTAAGTTCACAAATGAACTGGCAAACAGGATACCAAAGGAGAATTTTAAAAATTGCTTACTAAATGCAGCAGAACAGTTCTTTATAAAGAAAGACAAAAAGACAGAGATCATAGCGGGTTTTCCATGGTTTGGGAGTTGGGGAAGAGATACATTCATTTCATTGCCGGGCCTGACTTTGGCCAGGGAAGAAACGAAACTGTGTAAGTCTGTTCTTGATACGATGGTAAAAAAGCTGGCAAACGGGTTATTCCCAAATATTGACGGTGAGGATCCGGCCTATAACACAGTTGATGCATCATTATGGTTTTTCTGGACGCTTCAGCAATATGTGAAATCGACACGTTCCCGGGTTCCTGTCTGGAATCAATATGGTAAAGCCATGAAAGAGATTCTTAATGCATACAGGGGAGGTACCTATTTTCATATTAAGATGAAACCCAACGGATTGATCTATGCAGGGGAAGATGGCAGGGCCCTTACCTGGATGGATGCCGTTGTTGATGGCAAGCCTGTTACTCCAAGAAAAGGTTTTGCAGTGGAGATAAATGCACTCTGGTATAATGCTGTAATGTTCAGCCTGGAACTGGCTGAAAAAGCAAACGATGATGAATTTATAAGTGAATGGCGAAACCTTCCTGACCAGATACGTGGATCTTTTATTTCCGTTTTCTGGGATGAGAATAAAAAATATCTTGCCGATGTTGTTGACGATGATGTCAAAGACTGGTCATTCAGGCCGAATCAGATAATTGCCCTTTCTATGGATTATAGTCCGGTACCCGAAGATATACATAAAGAAGTGATCACGGCTGTTGAGAAAGAATTATTGACACCCCGGGGCCTGCGTACATTGTCTCCAAAAAATCCGGAGTATAAGGGTAGTTACGAAGGAGACCAGATCCGGCGGGATCTTGCTTATCATCAGGGTACGGTATGGCCATGGTTGCTTGAACATTACCTGAGGGCTTATATGAAATTATATGGCAGAAGCGGGGTATCGTTTTTAAATAATATCATCAGTGGCTTCGAACCTGTGATCAATGAACATGGCGTAGGTACGATATCGGAAATATATGACGGTGACCCACCGCATAAACCTCGTGGAGCGATTTCACAGGCATGGAGCGTGGCCGCGTTGTTATCTGTTATTCAGATGAAGGAAGAGTATGAAACTGATACTGAAGGAAAAATTTACTAATCTACTAAAAGCTTGATATGATTAAAGTACTGATGTTTGGCTGGGAATTCCCCCCACATATTTCCGGTGGTTTGGGAACGGCTTGTTACGGACTTACCAGGGGATTATATGCTGTTGGCGGGGTGGATTTGCTGTTTGTGGTTCCAAAAGCATACGGGGATGAAGAACAAACAAGGCTCAGGCTGATCAGTGCAGGGGATATTGAAGTGAAAAGGCGGGTGGTTGATTACAGGGAATTTTTCCGGGAGATCAGATTTATTGAGGCAGGATCAAATATTGTGCCTTATACATCACCTGAAGAATATGAAATACTAAGAAATTCACAGGCAAATCACCGCAAAGAGATGGTTCAAACAAATGTTTTGGGGAAAATAGAATTTTCCGGCGGGTATGGGCTGAATTTATTTCAGGAGATTGCTAATTATTCCGTTATTGCTTCTGTCATAGGGGCAGAAAATGAATTTGATATTATTCATGCTCATGACTGGCTGACTTTTCCTGCCGGCATAGCAGCAAAAAAGGTGTCGGGTAAACCATTGATTATTCATGTTCATGCCACTGATTTTGATCGGAGTGGGGGCAGTGTTAATCCGGCAGTTTATGAAATTGAGAAAACGGGAATGGAAGAAGCCGACATTATTATTGCTGTAAGTAATCTGACACGAAATACAATAATTGAAAAATACGGGATTTCACCTGAGAAGGTTCATATTGCATACAATGCTGTTGAACCGGTTATTGAAAGAGAACAAATGAAGCGGGCAAGAGGGATCAATGATAAAATAGTGACTTTTCTTGGCAGGATTACTATGCAAAAAGGACCGGAGTATTTTATTGAAGCTGCCTATAAAGTGTTGCAAAAAATGAACAATGTGCGTTTTGTTATGGCCGGCAGCGGAGATATGCTAAGTAAGATGATCCATCGTATTGCCGCTTTGGGAATTGGTGATAAGTTCTATTTTACAGGTTTCTTAAAAGGTGATGACGTATCCCATATGTTTTCATTAAGTGATGTTTATGTCATGCCATCTGTTTCCGAGCCATTCGGGATATCACCTTTGGAAGCCATGCAATCAAATGTGCCGGTTATTATTTCCAAGCAATCGGGAGTTTCGGAAATTTTGAAATATGCCATTAAAACCGATTTTTGGGATATTGACGGGATGGCTGATTCAATATACGGAATTTTGAATTACCAGGGGTTACCCAACATGTTTAAACGATATGGAAGGGACGAAGTTAATAACCTTAAGTGGGAAAATACCGCGGCGCGGGTAAAAGAGATTTATCAAACTTTGTAGTATTGTAAACTGTCAACGGGCATTGCAAAAACAGAGTTTGTTAATAAAGCTCTCATAATCCGGGATTATTAATTAAAAAGGACAAAAGCAAGAAAGAATGAAAACAATTTGTTTGTATTTTCAGATTCATCAGCCTTTTCGATTCAGACGATACCGGTTTTTTGATATTGGTAATGATCATTATTATTATGATGATTACCTGAACGAGTCAATCATGCAAAAAGTGGCCAGCCGGGGTTATCTTAAGGCCAATAAAATTTTGCTGGAAATCATTAAAGAGTATGGATGTAAATTTAAAGTGGCATTTTCTATAACCGGCATTGCCCTGGATCAGATGGAACTTTATGCACCTGAAGTGCTTGAGAGTTTTAAAGAATTAAATGAAACAGGTTGTGTTGAATTTCTCGGGGAGACATATTCACATTCTTTAGCCTCGTTAAACAGTAATGAGGAGTTTACAAAACAGGTAAAGGAGCATTCCGAAAGAATTGCCCTGCTGTTCGGGCAGCCGCCAAAGATATTCAGGAATACGGAGCTTATCTATTCCGATGATATCGGCGATAAAGTTGCCAAATTGGGTTTTGAGGCAATGATAACTGAGGGGGCAAAACATATTTTGGGTTGGAAAAGCTCTAATTTTCTTTATCATAATACCATTAATCCCAGGCTTAAGATATTACTGAAAAATTTTAAACTCAGCGATGATATTGCATTTCGTTTCTCCAATTCTTCATGGTCTGAATGGCCCCTGACAGCTGAAAAATATGTTAAATGGCTAAAGCAGCTGGATAAAAAGGAGGAGATCATCAATCTGTTTATGGATTATGAGACCTTCGGCGAACATCAACCTGCCGAATCAGGCATTTTTGATTTTTTACGGGCATTTCCCCGCGTGGTTTTTAAAAAATCGGGCTATGAGTTTTACACTCCCTCGGAGGTTGTGAAAATTCACCAGTCCGTTGGTGCGGTTCATGTGCCCTACCCGATATCATGGGCTGATGCGGAAAGGGATCTTACGGCATGGCTGGGTAACGAACTTCAGCAGGATGCTTTTCATAAGCTTTACAGCTTAACCGATAAAATGGCAAAGTGTGAACATGAAATATTATTAAAAGACTGGCGATATCTTCAGTCCAGTGATCATTTTTATTATATGTGCACTAAATTTTTTTCCGACGGGGAGGTGCACATGTATTTCAATCCATACGAATCCCCGTATGATGCATATATCAATTATATGAATATACTGAGTGATTTTTCATTAAGGTTAAATGCCTTGGTTCCGGAGACCTCAAATGATTTTGAGATGGCTAATCTTAACAGGACTATCGAAGAAAAAGACAGGTTGATAGAGAAATACAGGGAAGAATTGAAAAAGATGAAAGAAGCCGGGAAGAGGTCTGCCGAGGGCCCTAAGAAATCTGTAAAGGGAAGAAAAACACGAAATAAGAAAAGCATATCATCTTCTGTTCAAAAAGAAGGAAAAAGTAAAAAAAAATAAAAACATATTTATTTTTTGCAGTTTTAAAATGCCGTATATATTATGAAGAAGGATGATTTAATCATACCTGACTATCTGTTCGAAGTAAGTTGGGAAGTATGTAATAAAGTTGGTGGTATTCATACAGTGATAACCACTAAGTCATTGAACCTGCAAAAAAAATTAAATTATAATAATTATATCCTGATCGGCCCTGATATTGTGCGGCCTGAAAATTATCACCCCGAGTTTGTTGAAGATGATCAATTGTTTGCTTCATGGAAAAGGTATGCCTGTAACGAAGGTTTGAGATTCCGTACAGGAAGATGGCAGATTGAAGGTGACCCGATTGTTATTTTGCTTGACTTTTCTAACTGGATAAGGAAAAAGAACGAGATCTTCAGTTTATTCTGGGAAAAATATAAGCTGGATTCTCTTTCAGGCCAGTGGGATTATGTTGAACCTGCATTGTTCGGATATGCTGCCGGAAAGGTTATTGAAAGTTTCATCCTGTATCACCTGGGGCCTGATGATAAGGTCGTTGCCCAGTTTCATGAATGGCTGACAGGAACAGGAATATTGTACCTGGAAGATAAAGTACCACAGGTAGCTACTATTTTCACTACCCACGCCACTGTCATTGGTCGTTCACTTGCAGCAAATAAAAAGCCTTTGTATGGTCAGCTTGAAAAATTCAATTCTGAACAGATATCCAAAGAGTTAAATATAATATCCAAGCATTCACTTGAAAAAACTTCAGCCCGGCATGCTGATGTTTTTACTACTGTTAGTGACCTCACTGCAAGAGAATGCAAACATTTCCTGGGGGAAGGGGTTGATCTGATCACTCCAAACGGGTTTGATCCCAGGGTTGTTCCGTCAAAAACCGAACTGGCTCACAGGCGGGTAAAAGCCAGGGAGAAATGTATTACCGTTGCCGAAGCGCTTTTGGGATATAAGCTTTCGGGTAAAACAATGCTTCTGGCTACAAGCGGAAGATATGAGTTCCGTAATAAGGGGATTGACCTGTTTATTGATGCTATGGTTGAAGTGAACAAAAAGGCTGATAATAAGAAAGATATTGTGGCATTTATTTTTGTCCCGGCAAGTCATTATGGTCCCCGAAAGATTTTATCACGCGTACTGTCCGGTGAAGATGTGAGAAATGAAGGTTCAAAATTCCTGACACACGACCTGCATTATGAGGAATATGATCCGGTTATGCAGAAAATACAACTTGGTGGCCTGAAAAATGAGAGTAATAACAAGGTTAAACTGATCTTTGTTCCTGCTTATTTAGATGGGAATGACGGTATTTTTAACCTTGAGTATTATGATCTGCTGTGCGGCATGGATCAGACAGTTTTTCCTTCATATTATGAACCATGGGGATATACGCCTCTTGAAAGCCTTGCTTTTTCGGTTCCGACAATTACTACTACCTTAGCAGGTTTTGGATTATGGGTTAAAAAAGAATCGGGTATCACAGGTGAAGGGATTGTTGTAATTGAGCGTACCGATGAGAATGATGATGAGGTTGTTCAGCATATAGCAGACCAGGTAATTAAAAAATATCTCTTTACAGGTAAAGAATTGGAAGATGCCCGTGATAATGCATTATCCGTTTCTAAAATTGCATTATGGAGTACATTGATAAATCATTATTTTCACGCATTCGATATGGCATTAAGAGAGACAGAAAAAAGGAGTGAACGGTTTATCCCCCTTGAGGAAAAACAGACGAAAAAAGTACATGAACAGGTTGTTATACCAGGCAATCAACCAGTATGGAGAAGGATCATTGTAAAGCCAAAGCTCCCTGAACCCTTATCACTTTTACATGAGATTGCCGGTAATTTATGGTGGACATGGGATGATGAGGCAGAAGATCTTTTTAGAACCATAGATATTGAATTATGGGAATTATGTAATCATAATCCCTTTATTTTGTTTGAACATGTATCCCTTTCCCGATTAAAGGAACTTAGTGGTGATGAAGAATATACCGGGATGTTGCAGAGCGTATACGGGCGCTTTCAGGAATATATGGATAAAAAGTCACAACTTCAGAAACCTAAAATTGCATATTTCAGCATGGAATATGGTATTCATGAATCAGTTAAGCTTTATTCAGGTGGCCTTGGACTCCTTGCAGGTGATTATCTGAAAGAAGCCAGTGATTCTTTTGTAGATATAGTTGCAACCGGAATTTTATACAGATATGGTTATTTCGATCAGATGATCACGGTTAACGGTGAACAACAGGCACAATACGAGTACCAGCATTTCTCAAAAATGCCGCTTATTCCTGTAAAAGGAGAAAACGGCGAGTTTAAGAAAGTGTCGATAGTTTTACCCGGAAGAACTTTATATGCACGAATATGGCTTTTAAATATCGGCCGGGTAAAATTGTATTTGCTTGATACTGATTTTAGTGATAATATTCCTGAAGACAGGGTAATTTCCCATCAGTTATACGGGGGTGATAATGAAAACCGGTTGAAGCAGGAATTACTCCTGGGAATTGGAGGAATAAGGATGTTAAAGATACTGGGGATTAATCCCGATCTTTATCATAGCAACGAAGGACACAGTGCTTTTATCGGAATTGAAAGAATGATGGAACTGATACAGCATGAACAATTATCATTTGAAGAAGCCAAAGAAATAGTAAAGGCTGCCACGCTTTTTACAACACATACGCCTGTGCCGGCCGGGCATGATTCCTTTGAAGAAGATCTGCTGCGCAAATATATTGCTCATTATCCCGAACGGCTGAAAATTTCATGGGATCAGCTTATGGCTCTTGGACGGGCTGATCCGAATGACTGGGAGGCCAGGTTTAATATGAGCTTCCTTGCCTCTAATCTGGCTCAGAATGTGAATGGGGTAAGTATGTTACATGGTGCTGTCACGCAGGAGATGCTGGCAAAACTCTGGCCGGGGTATCTTCCCGAGGAATTGCATATTAACTATGTGACCAACGGAGTACATTTACCTTCATGGAAAGCGAAAGAGTGGTACAGCACATATGAAAAAGTCTTTGCGAAAGGTAATCGGGAAGTGCATGATCCTGAAAACTGGAGAGGCTTTTATGATATTGTTGATAAGGAAATATGGGATATAAAACAAATCCTCCGAAGAAAACTTATACATTCGGTAAGAGAAAAGTTTAAAGAAAACTGGATACGGCGGCATGAAGATCCGAAGCAAATTATTGCCATACGTGATACCTTGTCGGAAAATGCACTGACAGTATGTTTTGCTCGCAGGTTTGCAACCTACAAACGGGCACATTTGTTATTCGGCAACCTTGAACGCCTGTCAAATTTATTGAACAACGAGGATATGCCTGTGCAATTTATCTTTGCAGGTAAGGCACATCCTCATGACAAGGGTGGCCAGGAATTGATCAAAAAGATAATTGAAATATCCAAAAGACCTGAATTTATTGGTAAAATTCTGTTTCTTCAAAACTATGACATTGCACTTGCAAAATTATTGGTTCAGGGTTCGGATATCTGGTTAAACACTCCAACAAGGCCCCTTGAGGCTTCAGGTACAAGTGGTGAAAAAGCTATAATGAACGGTACATTGCATTTCAGTGTGCTTGACGGATGGTGGGTTGAAGGATACAAGCCTGAAGCGGGATGGGCGCTCACAAATGAACGCACTTATGAAAACCAGATTTTTCAGGATAACCTTGATGCCGAGATCATATACAGCCTTTTTGAACAGGAGATCATTCCCATGTTTTATGATCGCGGTACGGATGGTATTCCAAATAACTGGATAAAGTTCATAAAAAATTCATTTGCTCTTATTGCTCCATATTTCACTACTAACAGGATGATTGAAAATTATAAGGAAAGGTTCTATTATCCTCAGTATGACCGTTCATTAAAACTGCTTGATAATGATAATCAGCTTGTTAAGAAGATTGCATCATGGAAAAGAAGAATAGGAAAATCTTGGGAGAATATCGAGGTACTTGAGGTGAATATTTACGATAAGAAAGCAGTCAGTTTTGATGCCGGAACGGAATACAGCGGACAGGTAATACTTGATCTCAATGAGGTGCCTCCCGCTAATATAGGTGTTGAACTGGTGTTAACCGAGAACATGACAAAGATTATTCTTCGTAAGGAATTTGAAATGTCACATTATGAGTCCGGCAGAGCTACTTATAATATAAACGTTTCAATTAACCAGCCCGGAACGTTCACATTCGGAATAAGGGTTTTTCCAAAGTATGATCTTCTGCCTCACAGGATGGATTTTCCTTTGATGAAATGGATATAGCCTGTATTATTCATGTATCAGGTTAAGGGAAGAAGCAGGACGTCGAAAGCTGAAGCCATATCCCGGCAAAGCTTATAATGCAGGATGGATCCGGCGGGTTGTGAACCGGTCGTTCTTTGTATTAATGGACACGTGGTGTTGGTTTAACCCTCATTACGAAAGCTACACGGCTTGGCAGGTATAGTTTCAACATGTTTTTCCGGGAAACTTTATGTTCACGTTCGGGGAAGTACGTCATAGATTCGTCAATACGACCGAATCCCCCGTATTTTTCAGAGTCAGTGTTCAGCACTATTGAATACCTGCCGGGGGCGGCTGTTATGCCGTAATCGGTAAAGGACCGGGTAGGATTAAAGTTAAAAACAAATAAATAATTGTTTCTTTCAAAGACGAGCACCTGATCGTTTTCATTTCCTTTAATATAATTACACCACGGAGCAGAAAGGATATGTTCCTGCTTTATCAGCTGTATCATGTCGCGATCGAAATCACCCAGGTAATGATATTTAAGGTTCCTGTCATCTGCCAAATGCCACTGGCGCCTGGCATATTTGTACGACCAGTTATTGCCTTCACGGGGGAAATCGATCCATTCGGGATGGCCGAACTCATTTCCCATAAAATTAAGATAACCACCACCTGAAGTAGCCAGGGTGATCAGCCTGATCATCTTATGCAATGCCAGTCCTCGATCTATTATCAGGTTCCCGGACCCCTTATTCATGGCAAAATACATTTCCTTATCCACAAGCCTGAAAATAATGGTTTTATCTCCAACCAATGCCTGATCATGTGATTCAGCATAAGAAACGGTTTTTTCATCTGTCCTTTTACCGGTAAGTTCATGATAGATCTCATTTACATTCCAGTTTTCATCTGTCCTTTCCTTGATTATTTTTATCCAGTAATCGGGAATGCCCATAGCAAGCCGGAAATCAAATCCCAGTCCGCCGTCTTCAACCGGAGCCCCGGTACCGGGCATGCCACTCATTTCTTCTGCTACGGTGACAGCTTCAGGTTTGAAATCATGGATAAGTTTGTTTGCCAGTTTTAAGTACACTATTGCATCTTCATCCTGTTGTCCGTCGAAATACATTGAATAGTCGGTAAAATCCCGTGAAAGCCCGTGATCATAGTAAAGCATACTGGTTACACCGTCAAAACGAAATCCGTCAAATTTGTATTCATCCATCCAGAATTTACAATTCGACAATAAGAAATGCAGTACTTCATTTTTCCCGTAATCAAAACACAATGAATCCCATGCCACATGGTTACGGCGGGGTCCTTTATGAAAATACCGGGATGGATCGCCGTCAAACAAGCCAAGTCCTTCAACCTCGTTTTTTACGGCATGTGAATGAACAATGTCCATGATCACTGCAATTCCATGCTGGTGTGCTTCATCGATAAGCCGTTTTAACTCATCGGGTTCACCAAAACGTGAGGAGGCTGCAAAAAAGTTGGATACGTGATAGCCAAAAGAGCCGTAATAGGGATGTTCCTGAATGGCCATTAACTGGATCGTATTATATCCGGCCTGAATGATCCGGGGCAGGACGTGTTTCCTGAATTCTTCGTATGTGCCGGTTCTTTCTTCCGAAGTGGCCATGCCAATATGGGCTTCATATATGAGGGGATGATCGGCAATCCGGCTGAACTCAGGAACCGACCAGGAATAGGGTTTTTCCGGGCACCATACCTGGGCATCGAAATTTTTTGTTTCAGGATCCTGAATAACCCGCCTGGCATAAGCGGGAATACGGTAGCCCTCTCCGTTGTTCCACTGAACAATAAGTTTATATTTATCTTTATGATGGATTTGGTCTCCATGCAGTTCAATTTCCCAGTTTCCACCATGTAATCTTTTCATCTCATACCCGGGAGAGATCTGCCAGTTATTAAAATCACCAAGAAGAAATATTTTTCGCGCATTTGGCGCCCATTCCCTGAAAACCCAGCCGGAATCCGTTTTATGAAGCCCGAAATACAGATATCCCGTGGCAAAGTCTGTTAACCTTCCGGCTGTTTGGATCAATTCTTTTTCTTTGTCGGTCAGTCGATGTTGCCTGCCACTAATTACGCTGGCAAAAGGCTCAAGCCAGGGGTCCTTTTTTACTATTCCGGGTGCAGGCTTATTCATGGTTTTAATGATTTATAATTGAACGGGATAAAAAAATACTTAAATTGAGCGGTTTTCGCTCAATCCTGTTATAAGTTTTTTTATGCTGTAATTCCTGTATTCTAAGATAACAATTTTATATTTTTGTGGCTCCAAAATTTTAGAATAATTGAATATTTACGAGGATTTAAATAATTTATCGATTACTGAGCCGGTTGCAACTATCGGCACATTTGACGGCATACACCTTGGTCACCGTAAGATCATCAAAAGGATTAATACCCTGGCGAAACAGATCAACGGGCAATCAGTGTTGATTACCTTATGGCCTCCGCCAAGAGTGGTGTTCTCGCGTCCTGGTGAAAAGATCACTTATCTGACTCCTTTGAAAGAAAAACTTGAATTACTGGATTCCCTTGGTGTGGATAATGTGCTTATCATTCCTTTTTCTAAAAAGTATGCCCTGACACCCTACGTGGAATTTATTCGACATGTTCTGGTCGAAAAACTCAGGATTAAATATATGGTGGTAGGATTTAATAATGCTTTTGGGAGGAATCGTGAAGGAACATTTGAAAAACTGACTGAAACGGCGGCGAAATACCATTTTACCGTTGAGCAGCTGACACCCGAAGAGACAGATAATATGTATATCAGCTCTTCCCTGATAAGGGACAGGCTTGATGCAGGGGATGTCAGTGAGGCTGCCTTAATGTTAGGCGATTATTATTCTCTGGGGGGAGTCGTTGTGGAAGGAAGGAAAGTTGGGAAAAGCCTGGGATTTCCAACTGCGAATATACAGCCCGGTGACCCTGATAAACGGATCCCGGCCAACGGAGTGTATGCTGTTCAGGTGGAATATGGAGGGAAGATCCATCAGGGAATGATGAACATTGGTGTCAGGCCTACATTCAAAGGACTTGATCATCAAAGAATACCGGAGGTGCATATTTTTGATTTTCACTCTAGTGTTTATGGCGAATATTTAAAAATCCGTTTTATTAAAAGAATACGGGAAGAAATTGCATTTGATGGTAAAGAACAACTGATTCGTCAGATACAAAAAGATAAAGATCAAATAATGATGTATTTCGCCAGCAATAATACAGGTTGATTTTGAGAAATTTAATAACTTTGCATCTTCCGGTTCGTGAGTTCCCTTCGGTCGGTTCACCGAGCACTTTATTAAATTATTAATTCGCGAGGTAACAACCGATCCCGCTTAAGCGGGAGAGCTCGTGAACACCATTTAAAATAAACAA
>CAZBJH010000106.1:0-12219 GCA_964492185.1 uncultured Bacteroidales bacterium
TGTCCGATATCCGCGTTGCTGCTCAACCGAACGAAGTGAGCTCTTGAACTCACTTAAAAAAGTGAGTTCTTGAACACCTTTAAAAATAATTAACGTTGTGAAAACTTTTTAAATCCTCAAATACTTTAGTATACCGCGGTTTAAAATGCTCACGCGCCTTGATCTCGAACATTCTGAACAAAAACTATGACTTTATAGACAAACTCGAATTAGTGTCTGCCCATATATTTATATAAACCACATAAGCATATTCTATCTACCAAAAAATTTAGTAAATTCGGGCAACACGTTAAACAATGACTTATGTTGAAAAAACTGGATCAAACAGTTGGATATCTTAAAAAAAGGGGCATTAACAATCCCGATATCGGCATTGTTCTTGGCACGGGCCTGGGAAAACTTGTAAATGAAATTTCCATTGAAAAAACAATTGACTATACCGATATTCCTCATTTTCCTGTCGCTACTGTTGAATTTCATTCGGGAAAATTGATCAGCGGAAATCTGAAAAACAAAAAAGTACTTGCAATGCAGGGCCGGTTTCATTATTACGAAGGATATAACCTTGAACAGATCACCTTCCCTATAAGAGTAATGAAAATGCTGGGTATAAGGTATTTGCTGCTTTCCAATGCTGCAGGAACTATGAACCCCGGTTTCAAAAAGGGCGACTTGATGCTTATCGATGACCATATTAATTTTTTACCCGATAATCCTCTGCGTGGATTGAATTACGAAGAACTGGGCCCGCGTTTCCCTGATATGAGCTGCCCATACTCACCCGAGCTTAACCGCGGGCTGGAAGACATCGCAAAAAAACTTCATATAAATCTGAACAAAGGCGTATATGTAGCTGTAACGGGCCCTAACCTTGAAACCCGTGCAGAGTACCGGTTCTTCAGGACAATGGCTGATGCTGTTGGCATGTCAACTGTACCCGAAGTGATCGTGGCTAACCACATGCAACTGCCCTGTGCGGCTGTTTCGGTACTTACTGACGAATGTGACCCTGATAATCTGAAGCCCGCGAATATCAATGACATTATCCAAACGGCATCCCTTGCTGAAGAAAAGCTTATTAGTCTTTTTACCGGCCTTATAGAAGAATTATAATACCGGGGCTTGACTGGTATATATCTATTTATTATTTTTATTTCATAATTACCGGATCAGGAAAATAAAATGATCATCCGGAGTTTAGGCATACTGTTTAAGGCAACGTGAGGAAGTTTTTCTTTGTTAAATTCAAATTTTTTAATCAATTATGAAAAAAGTGTTATTTCCAATTACAGCTGTATTATTGCTTATTAATTCATGCAAAAAAGATGAACCTGTTTCACCACATCAAAACACAGGTACCTTATCAATTAACATCGGCCTGAACATCAATTCAGAGGGATCGGGAAACCGATTAAAGTCCACAGCCGGTGTTGAAGACCTGAAAGTCATGATCTTTACATCCGATGAAAACGAATACCTCGTTTATGAACAGGCATCGGAGATGCCGGATGAAATCATTCTTGAATCCGGTGAATATTACGTGGCTGCCCATTCAGACAATTTGGTCCCTGCCGGATTTGATAATCCTTATTACTTTGGAAAGTCTGACCTGTTTTCAGTCGAAGCGGGTACCGGCCAGACCGTTGATGTGATATGCGAACTGGCCAATTGCGCGGTTACTGTTGAATATGCCGAACAAACTTTGAATGATTTTTCAGAATGTAACACGGAGGTATCCACCTCCGGGGGTTCATTGCTTTTCGACCGTGCTGAAACGCGTACCGGCTATTTTGAGCTTGAGCCGATAAGTATTTCCTGCACCCTCACATACAGTCCGGACGGTATTGTCAGGATACTGAATGGTTCAATCCGTTCACCCCAACCCAAAATGCATTATGAGATAATGATCAGTACCACACTCGATATAGGAAATGCAACGGTTAATCTTGATATCGATCAAACTGTTAATATCGAAAATGTGGAACTGACTGAGATAATCGTACCTGTTCCCCAGCCTGATGACATCCCTCGGGGCAATCTGCTGATAACCGAGATCATGTATGATCCTGATGCAATTGTTGATACCGAAGGCGAATGGTTTGAAATATACAATAACTCCGACCACGCTATAAACCTGCAAAACCTTGTAATTATAAGGGATCATAATTATTACCACACCATTAACGGATCTGTTGAACTAAATGCAGGTGCATTCTGTATCTGTGCACGGTCATCAGATGCTGTTGCAGAAACAGCCTATATTTACGGCAGTGCCATTACACTGACCAATACGGCCGCAACTCTTATCCTGAATAATTACGGAACAAACGGCATGAATGGCACACAGATCTGTTCGGTAGCTTATGATGAAGAGGCAGGCTTTCCGGAAGCTAAGGGCAGATCAATACAACTCGATCCGGATTGTTTTTCTGCCGATGAAGCAGAGCTGGCTTCATCATGGTGCCCCAGCACAGCCGAATACAGTACCGGCGACCTGGGAACCCCCGGAACAGAAAATACGGAATGCAACTGAAAAAGATCAGTGTCAACATAACCCCGGACTTCTTAATTAGATTATTACCGATAACAATTACTTGGTATGCCTTTTGTTTTTATTATCCTGTATTATTCTCACAGGATAAATGCAAACAAGTAGTAAATTAGTAATTAATAAAAGTAACAGAAAATGTATAAATATATAATCATCATAGTGATGCTTGCCACAATGACCGGCAGCTATGTACAGGAAGAAGAACCATTGAGTAAAAAAGAACAAAGAAAGATTAAAAGAGAACAACGGAAAGAAGAGCGTTTGGCAAATGAAGAACGTGCAAAGGAACTTACCGAACGTATGATTAAATAGGGCCTGCTGAAAAACACGAAATAGATTAATAGTCAGCACAATATAACAACTAATTGTTTGTTAAGTACAAGGTTTTTAACTCATGCTAATAAAATCCTTTGCATTTATTAAGGATAATATTTCGTTAGTCTGTAGCACATCATCTACCGCGTTGGCTGCAGCTCGCGGTATTCTTATACAGCTTCGCTTTGCCGCCTTGTATCTGATGCACTACAGACTTTTTCAGCAGACCCTAAATACCGGCGTTTTGTTCTGGAAGCGGATTATGTTGGCAATGAAACCGGACAGCGGACCCTGGTAAATTCTACCATCAATTTTATAGTTGTTGATTTCGCGAAGGCTGCCATCCAGCTGGGATCATACAGGGGCACAGGCATAAACGGCGTTGGCGGTATCACTGTAGACGTCAAAGTAACCAAATATGAAGTAAAAAGAAATGAAAATAAAAAGAGCAGTTCCTATCCATAGACTACAATCTATGAACTTTGGCTCTATACAATCAACGGCCTTTCAGAAAAACTACTTTACGGACAGACAAATGACAAAAGACAGACCCTCTACAAATATATTACTTATTGGGTATTTCAGCGTACTGTTTATAAGTGAAACGGCACCGCTTTAAAATATCTTCGTAGATCTCTCCTGACTCAAGCATTTCATCATCCCCTTCCTCATACATCCATGTAATATGGATATTCTCATTAGCAGGATTAGCTTCAATTGCTTTGAAGAGATCAAGCAATTGTTTGGAAACCGCGGTATTGAAGTATTCCAGGTTAACTTTAATATCCACGTCCTTGTTACTGAATGATTTTGTCCATTCGATGAGAGGCTTGAAATATAAAAAAGCATTTTCAGGCAAAGCCCTTCCTTCCAGCTTGATCGTTCCGTCCGATTTCATTGTAACGGTCGGAAGCATTTTTGTACCTTCAATAAACAAATCTTCCATAATGCTGTGAAGGTTTATGTTTTATTCCTCAGTATAAAATTAGCTTAAAATTATATGAACAGTGCCGATTAATTGATCAACAGCATAAATTCATTGATTAATAAATTTAAGACACTATCCCTTCCTCATAAATAATTGAAGAAAGTTAGAAAGATCAAAATACATAAAATGAATCAATTAAACAAATTAATAAAAAATATCAGTATAAAAAACACCGGAATGCTCGCGGGAAAGGCAAAATAAAAAAAGAATTCCATCAGGCGGGATTGCATTAACGTGAGAGTTTGGTATCAAGAACGATGGAATTCTTAACACTGTTTATATGATTGTGAACAGTAAAATAACCCTTACATTCCTTATAAACTTTCAATTTAAAGTTATTCTAAATAGTGTTTGTCAATAAAATCATAGTGTTTGTTCAGAATGTTCGAGATCAAGGCGCGCGAACCGAACGAAGTGAACTCTTGAACTCAATTTTAAAGGTGTTCAAGAACCCACTTTTAAAAGTGAGCTCTTGAACACCTTTAAAAATTATTAACGTTGTGAAAAACATTTTAAACCGCGGTATACTAATGTATTCGATGATTTAAAATATTGGCAGCAACGCGGATATCGGACATTATGGACAGGCACTAATTAGTTCTAAAGCTTGACTATTCCATGTTAATTGCCTTACTTTCGTTTCAAACCATACGCTAATTCTGACAATCCAAAAATTATTTAACATTTAATCAAAAAAATATAAATAAATATTTATTATTATTAATAACTTTTGTGCTAGGAAACAGTATAATGCTTAAGAATAAAAAACTCAGTGAGACAGCAAGTCCCACAGGCATTGAAATATAATACAGGTAATTAAATATCCAAACTAAAAATCAGGATCATACCTAATGAACCATCCATGATTAATATTCATTATAATAATTACAAAAGAAAATAAATCTTTTATCATGGTAAGTCATGCAATATCAATAGATTAATAAACATCCGTAATTCATCAACATATCCATATACATATGAAACTGAAAGAAAACATAGCGATCAGCGACTCGGGTTTCGTTTTTGATCCTTCAAGCGGTGATTCATATACCCTTAATGATATGGGAAAAGAAATAATTATGTTGATGAACAGGGGATTATCAAAAGAAAAAATCACAGAGGCGATCATGGAGGAATACGATACGGATAAACTGACTTTTGAACGTTATTTTATCGATTTCGTAAATCTGTTACGGCAGTTCAACCTTATTGAAGATTGATCATTACAATCAGTGACCCGGACCCTGAAGATAATTATTATCAACTTAAATCAGACATTGCACATGCAAAAGCCAAGGTATATCGTAGCGGTCAGCGGTCTTAACAATACCGACAATCCGGGCCCAGGTATCCCGGTGATAAGGGGTATTCGTGAATCGGAAGAATTTGATGTCAGGATTATCGGCCTTGCCTATGAAAATCTTGAACCCGGGATTTACCTGCATGACCTCGTTGATAAGACATACATGATACCTTATCCCTCTGATGGTGTGGAAGCATTGCTTAACCGGCTTGAATATATCAACTCAAGGGAAAAAATCGATTTATTGATCCCTAATTTTGATGCCGAACTGTTCACTTTTATGAAATCTGCCAAAAAGCTTAAAGAGTTGGGGATTCATACTTTTCTGCCGACACTCGAGCAGTATGAAGAAAGACACAAATCCAACCTGCCTGAATTCGGGAAAAAACATGACATTATGGTCCCCCACAGCCGCGGAATAACTGGTCATAATGAAATTGACGCACTAAAGGATGATTTTGAGTATCCTTTAATGGTCAAAGGTAAATTTTATGACGCCTACCTGGCCTATAATTCAGAACAGGTTAGAATGTACTTCAATAAGATCTCCACCAAATGGGGAATGCCTGTCATCATACAGGAATTTATCAAAGGCACTGAAGTAAATGTTGTTGCCCTCGGTGATGGAGAAGGCAGGACAATCGGCGCCATTCCCATGCGTAAACAATACATTACAGATAAGGGTAAAGCATGGGGAGGCATAACCCTTGATGATCATAATATGACCGACATTACCCGCCGTATTATCAGCGAGACTAAATGGCGCGGGGGCATGGAACTGGAGCTGGTCAAAACTCAAAAAAATGAATTATACCTGATCGAGATCAATCCCCGTATACCGGCATGGGTATACCTCGCTGTCGGCGCGGGACAAAACCTGCCGGAAGCATTGGTCAAACTGGCAATGGGCCAATCCGTCAAACCCTTCACAGATTATGAAACAGGGAAAATGTTTATACGTTATTCTTATGATCTGATATGTGATCGTGATGAATTTGAAAAAATATCAACCACAGGAGAAATATGACCCGAACATCAGGTTAATAAAACAGGTAAATTTTCAAAAAAATGGAAAAGAAAACTTTTGAACGTCCGGTAATAAAGAAGGTAAATGCCGGTTTACCAAGTAAGTTCGGACTACAAACGGGTACGGAAATGATCACCCATATAGATGATATCGCTGTCAGTGATATCATACGGCAACATGGCTCACCTGTAGTTGTAATATCCGAAAACACTATACGAAGAACTTACAGGGAGGCTTACAGGGCATTTTCCACCCGTTATCCGAAAGTGCAGTTTGCATGGTCATATAAAACAAATTATCTGAATGCCGTATGTTCGGTTTTTCACCGGGAAGGATCATGGGCCGAGGTTGTTTCCCGCTTCGAATACAACAAGGCACTGGGTAACGGCATCCCCGGCAACAATATAATTTATAACGGTCCGGAAAAAACAAAAGATGACCTGGCCTTTGCTGTTAAAAACGGTTCGCTGATTCATATTGATCATTTCGATGAGCTTTATACATTACTGGACCTGGCCGGGTCACTTGATCAAAAACCCAAAGTAGCCATAAGAGTAAATATGGATACGGGGATATACCCCATGTGGGACAGGTTTGGTTTTAACTATGAAAACGGCGAGGCATGGGAAGCGCTCAACCGGATAATGCTGAGCAAAAAATTTGAGCTTGCCGGCCTGCATACCCATATAGGCACATACATGCTTTCGGTTAATGCTTATAAGACTGCCGGATTAAAGCTTACTGACCTTATAAATAATGTACGGCTGAAATATGATCATACGATCTCATATATTGACATGGGAGGTGGGTTTGCTTCAAAAAACACCCTGAAGGGTGCTTATCACTCAGGAGTTGATACTGCTCCTTCATTTGATGAGTATGCCGATGCCATAACCTCAGCATTGATCAATTCACAGATCCCGCCTGATGATCTGCCTCTTTTGGTTTTGGAGACAGGGAGGGCACTTATTGATGATGCAGGATATATGCTGGGTACCGTACTGGCTAATAAAAGATTGAGTGACGGAAGAAGGGCAACAATAATTGATATCGGTGTCAACCTGTTATTTACCTCATTCTGGTATCATCATAAGATCAATCCGTCCCAGCCTTTTTCCAAACATACGGAGGAAACAACAATATACGGCCCCCTGTGTATGAATATCGATGTTATACGGGATGCCATTGAATTACCTCCCATGAAAAAGGGTGACCACTTTGTTATAAGCAGAACAGGAGCTTATAATACTTCACAATGGATGCAGTTTATAACATTGCGTCCGAAAATAGTAATGATCGATACAAACAAAAAAGTCCATGTAATAAGAGAAAACGAGACTACTGAATATATTGAAAGCCTTGAACATATACCGGACCATTTGATAAATAGGGTCTGCTGAAAAACATGAAATAAATTAATAACCAGCACAATACAGCAACTGATTGTTTGCCAGGTGCAAGGGTTTTAACTCATATTAATAAAATTCCTTGCATTTATTAAAGATAAAATTTCGTTAGTCTGTATCACATCATCTACCGCGTTGGCTGCAGCTCGCAGTATTCTTATACAGCTTCGCTTTGCCGCCTTGTATCTGATGCACTACAGACTTTTTCAGCAGACCCTAAATAAATCCGGGGATTAGTCCTGAAAAAGTTTATGCAGGATTAATAGCCGGGGAGGCTCCGGAAATAGTAAAATAATACTGGCTGAAAGTGAAGGCAAAAAAAATAAAAAATAATACCTCAGAAATAACCACGGCTATTCTGAACAGCTATTCACAGGTATTCTTTTCTGTGAATAAATTTTTTGCAGTTATTATCCTGCTTGTTACCTTCATAGATATCGGGGCCGGTATAGCTGGTTTGCTCGCGGTTATCACATCAATTTTTACAGGATATATCCTCGGATTTGATAAAGACCATATCCGAAAAGGATATTATGGTTTCAACACTTTACTGGTAGGCCTGGGCCTGGGGATATGGTTCCAGCCCGGTATTTTATTTTATACGGTGGTGATTTTTGCATCCATCTTCACATTTTTCGTTTGTCTGACGCTTCAGGGAGTAATAGGAAAATATGCCCTTCCTTATTTAAGCTTACCCTTTCTATTCGGCATCTGGGCTTCAATGCTGGCTGCAAGGGAATTCCAGGCCCTGGGAATAAGTGACCGCGGTATTTATACGCTCAATGATCTGTATGCCATAGGTGGAAACACACTGATTGAAATCTATAATTACTGGAACAATCTTGATATCAGCCGGTCATTGCGCGTATACTTCCTTTCTCTTGCTGCAATATTCTTTCAGTATAATCTGCTTGCAGGTATTGCAATTGCTGCCGGGTTGCTCATTTATTCAAGGATAGGTTTCAGTCTGTCGCTGATAGGTTTCTATAGTGCCTATATCTTTTATCAGATTATCGGGGCAAATATAACAGAAGTAACTTACAGCTATATCGGTTTCAACTATATATTAACGTCAATAGCCATAGGCGGGTTTTATATCATCCCAGGCAGGAACTCATACCTGTGGGTTGTGCTTATCATTCCCATTGTAGCCATGCTAACGATCAGTTTAAGCTCGGTACTTGCAGTTTTTCAACTGCCTGTGTATTCCCTTCCCTTTAACATCGCAGTACTTCTGTTTTTATACGCGCTTAAATTCAGGACATCCGGGCATAAAGGGCTTTCCGAAGTAATATTACAGCAAAATTCACCGGAAAGCAATTTGTACCAGTATAAAAACGAAGCCGGACGGTTCGGGAGCCATCACCTTACACGTATACAACTGCCGTTTTACGGCACATGGACAGTTTCTCAGGCTCACAACGGAGAATATACCCATCAGAAAGAATGGCGGCACGCATGGGATTTTGTTATAATTGATGATGATAATAAACAATATAAAAACCGGGGAAATAATTTATCTGATTACTATTGTTACGACAAGGCAGTCCTCTCGCCTGCCGGAGGGATAATTGAAGAGCTCATTGATGAAATAGACGATAACCTGCCGGGTGATGTGAACCTCCGTCAAAACTGGGGAAATACAATAGTGATCAAACATCATGATTTCTTATTTTCCAAGCTGAGCCACCTGAAACCGGGGTCTGTGAAAGTATCGAAGGGTGATCACGTAAAGCAGGGACAGGTGCTTGCCAGTGCGGGTAATTCAGGCCGTTCGCCATATCCCCATTTGCATTTTCAGCTTCAGTCAACCCCCCACATCGGATCAAAAACACTTGACTATCCCATCAGCTATTATATACTCCACAAAAACGATGGCTATGAATTCAGATCATTCAGCCGTCCCCAAAAAAATGACAACGTTTCCGCTATAAAAAGCAACCGGCTCCTGACCCGGTCATTTGATCTTATACCGGGACAGGAACTGAAATTCAGTGTTGAGGAAGATGATCAAACCCGCGGTCTTACCTGGGAGGTGAAAACCAGTATTTATAACCAAAGCTTTTTATATTGCCGGGATACAGGTTCGAAGGCTTATTTTGTTAACGACGGCCATGTTTTTTATTTCACCCATTTTGAGGGGAAAAGGTTTTCACTGCTCTATTCATTTTACCTCGCTGCATTTAAAATACAAAAAGGATACTATGATCAACTGATTATCACTGATTATTTTCCGCTTAACCGGACTTTCAACTGGAAATCCCTGTTTTTTCAGGATTTCTTCGCTCCTTTCTTTTTATTTCTCAAAGCAGCCTATAAAATTAAATACGTGAATATTGACAATGATATATCCCCTTCAGAGATCATACTTGAATCGGAATGTGAAAAATTTCTGTTCGGCATAAAAACAAGCACACTGCAATTCAGTCTGACACTGGACACAAAGGGGATAAAAAAATTTTCGGTCAAACATAAAAACAAAAAACGGATTGCAACATGTATCGACTGATCTTATCGGTATATTTTCTACTGTTCCTGTCTATGGCTAACGCACAGGAAAAACCGGACTTTATTACTGTTGATCAGAAAACATACCGGTATTACCTGGAAACAAACTGGGATTCGTTAATATTCGCGGGAACCCGGGCAATCCGGGAAAATATCGATTATTATTATCTCAGGATGCGTTTGGGGATCGCCTGGTTTGAAAAAAAGAACTACCGCAGGTCCATAATCCATTTTGAAAATGCGCTGGACTTTTCCCCCGGTGATCTTAATGCAGGGAAATATTTATATTATGCATATCTTTTCTCGGGAAGAAATGCAGATGCATTTATTGTTTACGGATCTTTACCCGGGAATGTAAAGAAACAGATCAACCGTTCAGGGTCTTTTATCTTGTCCGTGGGATTTACATATGATCATTCTTTCACATCAGATCCCATTGGCATGGGGAGCTATCCGGCGGATAACCTGCCTGTCGCAGACGGCAGCCAACCGGCGACAAAAAGTTACCGCACAACCAGCATTACCCTTAAGCACATGCTGGGCCGGCGGGTTTCAGTTGTCCATACCCCGGGCTACCTTCATAAAACAAACTTTCGTTACCTGCAGTACCAGGGAAACACACTGATGAATGAAGAAGAAAAAATCAGCCAGGTAAATTATTATCTGTCACTTGATATATTAGCGGCAAAAGGTTTTCATATCATCCCTTCCTTTCATTATCTTGCAGTACGTATTCCTTCATATTATTTCAGCGGCACCGGAAGATACGGACAACAACAATCATATTACGATTATACCATCCGGCAAATGAATGATTATGTTCTTTCACTATCCCTTTTAAAAGATCTGGGTGCGTTTACATTTCAAACCGGGTCATCCTGGGCCGGTTTAAACAACCGTAACCAGCTTCAGTATAATATTCAAACCACCTGGTACCCGCCGGGCAACCTTGATCTTTATATAAATCTTTCGGTCAGCCGGCTGACCGAATATGCAGGTTCGGAAAAGATACGCTCCGAATGGATCTATAATCCACTGATCGGTTTGAAAATTACAGATTTCCTTTGGGCAGAGATTGAAGGGAATGCAGGCAAAATGCATAACTTCAGCGATAAAAACGGAAGTATAGTATATAACAATGCCGATATTACAAAAATGCTTGCCGGAGGTTCTCTGATTGTTCCATTCGGCAAAAAAGGATCAACATTCTTTTTGCGTTATTTTTACTCTGAAAATGAAAGCCGCTTTATACCACTCGAAAATACAAATCAATACTATAACATAATTGAATATCAATCTAACATCATAAAGGGAGGAATACAATGGAAATTTTAAAAAAAGTCATCACAGGTATTTTTCTTGGTATGTTCACCTTATCGGCACATGCCCAGGACTATAACAGGATAATTGAGGCTTTTCAGCAAAGTTATCTAAAAGAAGCGTCCGGCGACTATTCAAAAGCCGTTACTGAAATAAAGAATGTTTATGACAAGGACTCATACGAAATAAACATACGTCTCGGATGGCTTACCTATTCGGCAGGTTTATTCACCGAATCCATAGCTTACTATAACAAAGCAATATCACTAATGCCATATTCTGTCGAGGCCCGTTTCGGACTGGCCTTGCCTTCTTCGGCAATGGGAAACTGGTCTGTTGTCATTGCCCAGTATGAAAAGATCCTTGAGATAAATCCCAACAATTCGGTTGCAAATCACAGGCTTGGACTGATCTATTATGGCAGGGACAACTTTGAAAAGGCAGAAAAATATTTTGAAAAGGTAGTGAACCTGTATCCCTTTGATTATGACGGACTGATAATGCTGGCATGGACAAAACTCAAGCTTAACAAATTACGTGAATCAAAGATCCTTTTTTATAAATCACTTATGCACACACCCGGCGGATCATCAGCACTTGAAGGACTTGAACTGCTGAAGTGAAACAAAGCTCCTCACAGTCATACACATCACTGTTAATGAAAACCGCCTTAAAAGTATTGAAAAGTTGCCGGGTTTTGCATACTTTCAACATGTGATTAAGTAGTGTCTGTCAATAAAGTTGGCAAAATGTTTAACTGGTCATGTGTCTGTTCAGAAGGTTCCATTTGCAAGGCTTGCG
>CAZBJH010000107.1:0-12212 GCA_964492185.1 uncultured Bacteroidales bacterium
CACTGGAGGAACCCTGTCCGAGCGACGACGAAGGAGGAGTGAGTTTGGGTTCCGCGGGGAGAAAACCTTCCGTAGCAAATCCAGCGATTTTTATGGAACGGTGACCTTTTTTGCCTACTTTTTTGGGTGGCAGCCAAAAAAGTAGGTCGAACTGCCTCGCGGGCAGTTCGAAACCCAGCCCCGCGGGAGGGCATATTAGAATAAAATAACCGGCAGTTTTCCAAAATGCCCGATTTAAAGACCGTTAAAATAATCATCCAGATAGTCAATCCGTTTTTGCAGCCAGTCCATTATGTAATCCATTTCGGCGTCTATATCCAGTCCGGCATCCCAGGTCCTGTTTTCCCTTTCAATGACACCACCGCGATTAAAAAGAGCGGCGTAATCCTGCATCCGTTCCTGCAATGTTTCAAAGGCTAACTGATCATTTTTTAATTCATCCCACCGGTTTTTAAGCCGGTTGTTGATCTGGCCTACATCCAGTTCAATAAGGCGGTCATACAGGTTATTGGTAAGTATATAATGGTGACCGGTTAGTGTACTGTCCCAGTTCCTTCCCAATGTCCCATCCATATCCCAGGGAACAATGATAAAAGGAGAATGATCATCAGGGCGGATAAAAAACGTGTTTTTGGAAGTATTGTCAAATCCTGAAATAAGATTAAGAAAAATATAATAATCGATAAAACTTTCAAGATGTATGTAATCCTGAACCTTATCAATGAACTCATTATCGGAAGAATTAAGGAAAAAAGCAGTGAACTGGTATAAAGGCCTCCACCTGGTTTCGTCATCAGGATACTCCTGCTCCCAACCGTCCCAAAAAAAACTCAGGCTGGTATCAGGGCAGGAATTGAACATTACAGGGCTACCCCATTGTTTTGCCTTGTAAATCAATCCCTGATCATAAAAAAAGGGGATACCGTAATTCCTGCACTGCTTTGCATCTATCCTTTCATTCAAACAGTATATCCCATTGTATTTCCTGTTAATAAATACCTCAATAAATCTACCGTCTATACCAAGATGAGGATTCTCCGACAGGTAGTATTCCATTTTATCAAAAGAGCTCCAGATATCCCAGCATAACCTGTTACGCATACGTGACCTGTCAATATACATTGCATCGAATATCCAGTCATCATCACGGCGGAATTGAAACAAAGAAAATGAGTTTTTCTCTTTACCGTATTCATCATTCCAAAATTCCACGTTGTAGGATTTTTTAGGATACCCCTGGGAAACACCCCCGCGAATTTCTATGCCTGCAAATGAACGAAACTCCCGTACATAATAATCACCGTTCATATACCATGGATCATTTACCGTAATCTCGCATATTGTTTTCGGTTCATCAACGATCTCATAATCGATGTTTACATGAATAACAGGAAGGGCCGTAAAAACCAATTGATAAGAAAAGACCGTGTCAATACCAGATATCCCCAGAACAGGATATGCCTCATTAAGCTTTACATCACCCAGTCTGTTCTTCTCATGATTTATTATGTTCCTGCCATTTATAATTAATGAGCAGGTATCAAAATTATAGGAAATTATTGGTGAATAGCTGGATATAAAATCCGTTTTCAGGGGATAAAGAAAGGTACCCGATGGCTTATCAAAGAAGCATGTAGCCTTATCAAAATACAGGTACTCCCCGGTATTATCAACCATGTTATCAGAAGGCCCGACCAACTCCTCATAACATGCGGACAATAACAAAAGAATAAATATAATAAAATACGCCTGTAGCTTGTTCAGCATCAATTTACATGCAATAAATTAAAGTTCGAATTTAAATTCCAATCCCACTATATAAACTGTTTGAGGATGATCAACATTAATATCCCGGTCTATCCGGTAATAAACTTCAATTTCATTATTTTTTGCTATTTCAAATTCCATCCCGGCCGTTACACGGACCTTGCTGAAGTTACTTAAATCAGTCTTTATTTTATAATATATTTCCCCTTCAAGGAAAGATTCCGCGGGAAACATTTCCGGATCATACGCTACCGAGATCCTGTTCCTGATAGCATGTACGGGATCAAATACTGATTCATCGAAGAAATATTGATCATCCTTGTTCTGGTACCTGGCCCTGTATTGTGCTTTCCACTTATTCCACCTTTGACTTACCTTCGCTTCAACATGGTAACGATGTAAATACTCATAACTTCCCGACCGTTTATGTTCAATAATAAAACGGTAATTAATCCCGCCGGAAAAATATTTGTTCAACTCATAATTCACACCGATATTGTTATTTATCTCATAGATCTGACTCATATTTTTTCGAAAACGTATGTCTTCATTAAAGCAAAGCTCCCATTTCTTGTTAATATTTTTATCAAGTGAAATGCCGGTCCATAGTTGAAGGTCACGAACCACCTGAATATCCTGTGAAAATGCCGGTGCAGAAATAAAAACCAATAAAAATAATAAGAAATTATGCCATTTCGTTTTACTGTTCCTTGCGATCATTGATATAAAATAAAAATTATTACTGAACGGGTAATTCCGGGTATACAGGATCAAACCGGGAAACAATTGTGTTTTCAAATTCTATGTTCGATATTACCGGCCCCCATTCCGAACGCACCATATTCCATACATCATGGCCAATATTATTAATGCTTGTTGAATTTGAAACAAACATTTTCCCTTTAACTGACCATTTATAATTATCACCGTACCGTATCCCGACCAGGTTATCATGAAATACACACTCATCTATATACACGTAATGATGCGGTGAACTATAACCCAGCTCTACACCCTGGCCGCAATTAACAAACCATGAATCTCTTATATTATGTTCTTTGGCATTTTCTCCCCCGCTTGACAAGGCCATACCTTCGTGAAATATGGATTCGAACCGGCAATTTGTAATTTTGATAACGCCTCCTGCATCTCCGCCCGAATCAATACCGTCATCTTTGGCAAACATAAAAACACTTTTTTGAATATTTGCATCAGAGGCATTCAGATAGAGGCAGTCGTTATCTTCATCCCTGTAGTCATATGAGCCATCGGGAAAATCTGTAAATACTGAATTTCTAATTTGAATATACGACCCGTTAATCTCACCCCCGCTTTTTGCCCCGCATATGATCACACTGTCAATAAACAGGTCGGCATTAACAGAATAAAATATCTGTCCCGCGTTATCAATAATACCGGAATTCTTAATATCGATGGTGTTGTTGTTCATGTAAAACAAAGCCTGCCTTTTGGCATGTCCGTACTGGTATTCGGCTGACTCATGGTAACCGCTTCGGCAGAAGAACGCGTAATTAACCGTAAAGTCAGCATCCTGCTGTCCGGTAATGAACCCGCCCCAATATGACTCCGGATCCGAACAGGTAAATACAACCGGGTCATCGCGGTTTCCATCTACAGTTATCTGGCCGTAATTATAAATATTTACTCCTTCTTCCATTGCAATAACACATCCCTCCTGAATAATCCATTCTGCTCCCGGCTGTATTGTCAGATCCTGTTTAACTATAAGTGCCGTAAAAGGATCAAGCCGAACATCGGAATCGATCGAATACGCAGGAATCTCTTTGATCTGCAGCTGTTCATCAACAGAAAGGCTGACATTTTTACTCTGGACTGAAAACTTCAGATCAGCGGGAATTCCGGTATTTATGTTGTAATTGATCGCGAGTACTCCGTTCCGGATGTCATAAGCAGCGGAATTTATTTCATCAATCACCTCAAGATATACAGGATCTTCTATCGTATTTTCAGGCACCCTGAATATAACCGGTAATTTCAAACCTGCAGGAAACCGTGAAGGATAAATAACATCAATACTATCAAATGACCGGGATGAATATGTGAACGGCCGGGGAACCCACTTTTTCAATCCCCATTCGGCCTCGCCCCGGTCCGCATCGAGAAGGACAAATACAAGAGTGTCGTCAGGATAAGCATTGTAATCATATTGAACTATCAATTCGTAATAACCGGCTTCTTCAATGACCAGGGAATTTTGCGGGCTCACAGTATCACCGTTCATATATAATATGTATGAAGAGGCATTGTCATTATCATCGATGGTTACTTCCAGCGGGGCATAATATGTTGATTCGGTTTCCAGGTTTTCCAGATCTATCTTTGCCCCCGGACCTTGAATTTCAGGTTTTTCTTTGCAGGAAAAGGCCAGGGAAAAAACAAAAAATATAAATATTATTTTTATTGCCCTCATGATAAATCTATTTTTCAGTGAATGAAGCCAGTTTGTTCCTTCGTTTAATTAGCAATGACCTCTTATCATTAAGATTACTTAAAAGTCTTGATTTATTTGTCGGTTTATCATCATAAACAGATTGTTCAATGATCTCAGCCCTGGCATAAAAGGGAAGCAGTTTTTGTTTTACCTCTTCGAATAAATTATAAATATACGCTTCATCAACAGCATCAAGTACAACTTCAAGTTCTTCCAGATATTTCGAATAAAGAAAACTGTCACGCGCAATCGTATAATCAAGATCATCTTCTATAGAATAAATGGGGTTTTCACCTATCTCATCGATAACTTCCTGAACAGAAGCATAGCTGCGATCGCCAAAAAGTGTCCCTATTCCCCATCCCGATCCTATTTCATGAGGCTTATCATTGAAAACATCATCATAGTCCCATGGAATTATCCTGAACCGGCCGCCTGATTCCCGGTTATTTGAACCGTATAGATAAACTTCATCAGTATAATCACCGTTAGCCAGTATATAATCAATCGCCATTTTTTGCATATACTGCTCAATATCAATTAGTGAGGAAAGGGTATCATATAATTCCCCATGTTCAAAATGCAGTATTACATCATATATTGAATTATAACGTTTTAGATAATAATCAACGGATCGGCCTGAACCCTGCGACCGGTAATCAAAATTATCAATTGAATTATTGTATCCCCGCCGCATGATGAACTCACTGCCATAAAGATCAATTGCATAATATTCCGGATCTTCGATCAGCAAATACAATCCCTGCGAATTTTCATTGAACTTCAACTCGACAAAATCATAAAACAAAGGGAATACATTAACTTCTTTCAATAATCCGTATGAGATGGCATTTTCAATGTAAGTATAGTCCTTTGTCATTGCAATAAGGTTAAACTCTTCAAATCTTATTGATTCACCTGCATTATAAAAAAAATCAAAATCATCATGCAACCTTATTTTAAAATTCTTCCGTTCAAACCTCAGGGCACTTTGTCCTCTAAGCCCGATTTTATCAATATCATAATTTTTATCATCATAGCAAAAAACAGGCAGGGGGTCAATAATCTCATATTTTATGTTTCTTGAATCCCTTACCTGTTGCACCTGATCAGATGTCATCGTAAGCCCGATCGTATTAATTGGCAAGACAGGAATTACCTCTTCCTTATAACAGGAATACAATATTGGAAAAAAGATAATAATAAAGAATGCTGTTTTTGACATACTACAAATATCTGCAATATATGTAATCGTAACGGAAAAATCAGAGTTTACATTGCCAAAAAGACTTTTATTGAATATACCCTGTATTATTAATGTATAAGGTTTGACGCTGATGCAGGGCGTAGATAATGCAGGGTAGATCCTTTATACGTATTAACTGCGGATTGGAAAGCAGGTTTGAACAGGAAGGACGGATTTGCCATCTTTTCTCTGGACAGCCCCGTTATTCAGTGTTTGCTGAAAAACACGAAATAAATATATAATGAATATTATTCTATACCTTCGCTTTGCCGCCTTGTATTTGATGCAATACAGACTTTTTCAGCAGGTCCTGTTTAATGCTTCTTAAATCCAAAAACTAAATATGAAAATTATTCACGGTCAGCACGTTGATAACATCTTACCCAGTCGATCTCAAAAACGGCCGGAAGCACTGTACCGTTCGCGTCTTTATACAAACCCGAAGAAAAATTAATATACATGGGTGATTTTGGTAAATTCCGGTTAGCAGATGCGACTTTCACACCGTTGATCTTCCATGTGATCCGCTCCTGATTCCATTCCAGGCTGTATATATAATAATCATCTGTGAAACGGGATATCCCCAGTCCTGATGATTTTCTCCTTATCCGTCCCGGCTGGTTTACATCACCCCAAAAAAAGTTCATTTTTAACTTCTTTTCTGCCTTCATCACATCAATATGGGGAGTGATATGATCGGAAAGCATCCAGAATGCATGATTCACGGGATAGCTTTTGCCGATCCTTATCTTGGCCTCAAAAATACCGTATTGTTGTCTGAAACTGTTACCCGTGTTTATCAGTCCGGAAGTATAATCAAATTCCTTTTCAAAAAAACCGATCGTGGCATTCCATTCTTTACCCGAGGCTTTTTCTTTCCGGGTAATGATCTTCAACACACTGTCACTGATCTCAAAATTATCCTTATCAGTGAAAAAATGCTTCTCTCCTGCCTGGGCATAACCTTCGTTCATCAAAACTTCACCCCAAAAATACCGGGTATTCCACTTACCACGGTCAAGCTTTGGTGTTGAAAAATCATCTTCGAACGTGATTTTCCATCTTTTCAGGTCATCAAACTTATCCGAACCTTTAAGCTTAAAATACCAAACGAACTTATCCGACTTTTTCAGTTCTTCATAATTCTGCTCCTTTTTATATTCATCCGATAGCTTAAGCTTTTCACCCGGGGAAAGCAGCATATAATCCTTTTTATTTTTGAATTCATCCGTCTGAAGGTACTTTTCAAGCTCTTCAAATCGTGCAATTCTTTCGGAACTATCAAGATGCTTATAGTTATTGTATGCTTTAGAATTTTTAAACTTAAAATAATCCTTTGCCGGTTTTGATGATTTCAGGGCTTTATATTCCTGTAATTTCCGGTAAGCATCAGTTTCTTTAAATGATAAGGCTTCTGTAGGTTTATCGGAAATCTTTTCTCTCTTCCGGCGGGGAAGTTTCATGAAATTCTTAATTCTGAAATATTCTTCTGATTTCAGATAATCCTCCAGATCTTTTAGCTTTTTCAATTCATCGGATCTGTCAAACCATTTGAAATCCTGCAGTTGCTGTGAATTTTTCGTCTTGTAATACAGCTTAATATCAGAAGCCTTTTTTAATTGCCGGTATTCCTGCTCTTTTCTGTATTCATCTGTATCTTTATACTTCCGGGACTTTATATGCATTTTCCGCTGGCTGAATTCCGGTGAACGGATCAATTTTTCCAACTCATAATATTCCTTCAATTCATCGGATTGTTCAAAATCCTTAAAATCATTAAACTCTTTGATCAACGCAGAACGCCTGGCCTCAATTTCTGAGGTTTTAGGATACATTCCAATGATAGCACGTAAACTAGCCATTACACAATTAATTATGGTTTGCCCTTATAAAATAGAACTTATTTTTTATCAATTCATTGTACCGTGATACAAATTTGTAATAAAGATAGTAAAAAACCCATAGCAGATATTTCCCGTTTTATCGGAAACCATACAAAAGGATTTTAACTGACAAAAATGTTTACGAAAAGCACCGGAATTAGTTTCTGATTCGGAAGAAAAAAAGCTTAAAGCTTAAAGCCCGGAGTAAAACCAATTCCTTTTATTACTATAATAATTTATACGGAAAAACACCGGCATGACTTGCAGGACCTTGTTAAACTTCTCAACTTACAGATCAATCTGCCACGCTAAGAATAAAACCATATGACCATGGCTTGTTTCCGTCCAGTATATATTGAGGTAAAGTACGCTTGCCCCAGCTATTGCTTCCTCCAACTCCGTGTACTTTGTAATCTATATTGATATTGACAAAATCCCGGTCCGGCAACTCATAGTTGTGCCTAGTGTTTTCCAGGTCGTATTCCATGTAGGGCCATGCCCTGAAACTAAGTGGCTGCCTCCCACTGATTTTTAAACCTTTCCCTGCATTATCAGTGAACATAAATCATCGCGTTCCTGTACGATTGGCATTATCCTGACTGGAAATATAAGGAACCACGAATTCGTCCAGTGATCTGTCATAAATACCGGTCAATGCTGCTGTCTCGCGGTCCTGATAATTTTCAAAAGGCCCTCTCCCATACCATTCAATATTATCATACATCCGTGGTATGGCCAATCGTGTACCAAACTTGGGAATAAGCGGAACATCTTTTGATCCAGGATGATAATCCATGTTTACTTCTACCTGCCCCGATCCGTTAACACGGAATTTTATATCAAGGCCGGAATTTTCAAAAGGCAGTTTCATAGCAAAATCCACAATGGCGATCTTCTGGTCATTGCTAAGGTTGATTTCTGTTACCTCCCGGTATCCGGCGGCTTCTTTCCATGATCCGAGCCGCGTTTCGATAAAGACGAAAAGAGGTCCATTACCGCATGCCCCGGTTCTTTATTCATACCGGTAATTTCAGGGTTTTCCTAGTCAAATTGGGCTGTCAGACCTGATAATAACAAAAACTGAATGATCAGAACCAAAAATATATGCAGGTGTTTCATATTGATTATAAATATTAATTAATAAAATACCAGTTAAACATTTTGTCAACTTTTTACCTTTATTCATGCCCCAATTTTTGAACACATTATATAATTCTCATTCATTTCCATTAGTCTTTAGCCAGGTTAAGCCAAAAGGCTAAATTAAAGAATTATTTGTAAATTATTTTTGCTAATTTTCCCGCCGCTAACCGCCTGCTGGAACATTTAAAATCAAAAGGTTAATTATGAAGATTTTACAAGTGATCCATGTTTTAGTACTGTACCTTATCCGTACGAACATGTATTGACTGAAACCGAAGATGTCCCTGCTGTGACGGGGCAAATTTACACCATCCCTATGTGCCTGAAAAAAACAATCGGAGAACTGCTGAATCTATCGCTTTATCCAAACCCGGCTGATAATATAATTACTATTGCTTTTCACAAGAATATATTTTATTTAAGTTATTAGTAATTAATTTGTTATTTCGTTTAATCAAAGTTGGTGGTTTTTGTTCACCTGTTGTTTATTTTAAATGGTGTTCACGAGCTCTCCCGCTTACGCGGGATCGGTTGTTGCCTCACCAATTTTTTATATTTTTTAAGGCGTTCGGCGAACCCTCATCCCTAATAATAAACCCTAAGTAAATATTCATGTCCTGTTATTCACCCCATTATTTATTTTAATTGTGTTCATGAGCTCGCTTCGCTCGGTTGTTTTTGTACTATTTAAATTAAATTCCTTAAGGATGAGGGTTTCATTTGTTTGTTCCTTCGAAAATTTCTTTTGAGATCATTGATCTTCTTGCCGGCAAAATTGTTTATATGGAAAAAGAATCCTGATCATTGATACAGTATAAAACATGTATATTATGACACCATTACATGAAATACCAAAAGATATAGACATTAGTAACTACCCTGACCATGTAGTCAGGGCAATGCATGGGCTGGTCAGTCTGAAAACCGCAGAAAGAAAAGCTGCAAGAAAACAATTGATAAAAAACGGGGACGGCATATTGCCTTATATTCACGATATGGTATGCAGTGATAATAAACAGCTGCGATGGGAAGCTGCACAAATCCTGAAGCATTTTGCAAGTGAAAGTTCGATGTCTTCTCTTATTCACATGATGGCCGACCATGAAAGCAGCATACGCTGGATTGCCGGTGAAACTCTCATCAAACTGGGAAGGATTTCCCTTGGCCCCCTGTTAAAGGAGCTCATTGATAAAAGCAGCAATTCAAATTTTCGTGACGGTGCACTTCGTGTTCTTAAAGGGATCCTCACTGAAGAAGAAAAAATACATTACAATGAATTGCTGGACGGGCTGTATAATTACCAGAAATTTGGTCATGCTGTTCCTGTACTGGCAGGGAATGCACGCCGGGAGCTGGAAAAGAAGAATTAAAAGTATCCGCTATCCGGTGATCTGTTATTGTCATTTCATCTGATCTTATTCCTTCATATTTCGTAACAACACCAGCGAACGGCCTTCGATTGTATATTCATCATGCACCCTGTTTCCTCCGGATTCTCCGGGTTTCGAAGTATCCGTCAGTACTTCCCATTCATTCGTAACGCCTTCATGAGGAAATTTAAAAGACAATCTCTCCCAATAGCTGTTTACCAGCAACAAAAGTATATCATCTTTGATCGGTTCTCCAAACTCATCCACTTCCATTGTCATCTCTCCGTTAAGTAGCATACCCATACAACGGATAAAATGAGTATCCCATTCCTCATCGCTCATATCCGAACCATCTGCATTCAGCCACCTGATATCCTCAATATCCCTTCCATGTATCCTTCTTCCCTTAAAGTATCTCCTTTTATGCATTACTGGCTGATGAGTCCTTATGTCAATCAGCTTACGTGCAAAATCAAACAGTGCCTGTTCGTTTTCATTCCAGTCCCAGTGAAACCAGGCCAGCTCATTATCCTGGCAATAAGCATTATTATTGCCGTGCTGGGTTCGTCCGTACTCGTCTCCGTGGCTTAGCATCGGAACACCCTGACTAAACAAAAGAGTAGCCAGGAAATTTCTTTTTTGCTTTTCGCGAAGGGCGTATATACCAGGGTCCTCGGTGGGGCCTTCCGCGCCGCAATTCCAGCTGATATTATGGTTTTCGCCATCATTATTATCCTCTCCATTCTTCTCATTGTGCTTTTCATTATAGGAAACAAGGTCGTTCAATGTAAATCCATCGTGTGCAGTAACAAAATTAATGCTGGACGAGGGTTGCTTACCATTGTCCTCATATAGGTCACTGCTTCCGCTCAGCCGGTATGCAAGTTCAGCTACCTGGCTTTCGTCGCCCCGCCAGAATTTCCTTACACTGTCGCGATATTTTCCATTCCATTCAGCCCACAGTATCGGAAAACCACCAACCTGATACCCTCCTTCTCCCAGATCCCATGGTTCGGCAATCAGTTTTCGCTGCGATATTACAGGATCCTGATGTATGGTATCAAGAAAGGTAGACAGCCTGCCAACATCAAATAAACCTCTGGCAAGCGCGGAGGCCAGGTCAAATCTAAATCCGTCAACCTGCATTTCCGTGGCCCAGTAGCGCAGGCTGTCCATTACAAGTTGTAATGTTCGTGCAGTTAACATATTCAATGTATTGCCCGTACCTGTATAATCGGTATAAAACCTCGGATGGTCCTTATCCAGCCTGTAATAATTAATATTATCCACACCCCTGAATGAAATGGTGGGTCCCAGATGATCACCTTCACCCGTGTGATTATATACCACATCAAGAATAACTTCTATACCTGCTTTGTGGTATGCCTTTACCATGTCCTTGAATTCGCGAACCTGCTCACCTTTCATGCCCGAGGAGGAGTATTCGGCATGAGGCGCAAAATATCCAATGGAATTATAACCCCAGTAGTTTGTCAACCCCTTGTCAAGTAAAAACTTATTATGTACAAAATGATGCACGGGCATAAGTTCCACAGCCGTGATCCCTAAATTTTTAAAATAACTTATCACAGTCTCAGAAGCAAGACCCTTATAAGTCCCCTTTTCATTATCGGGTATCCCGGGATGAAGCTTCGTAAATCCTTTCACATGCAATTCATAAATAATGGAATTATGCATTTCTGTTTCCGGCCGTTCAACTCCTTCCCAGTCAAAAGATGTATCTATTACTACAGATTTGTTAACCACATCCGCACTATTACGTATATCTTTTTTCAAATCTGGATTTTTACCGGATGCAGACACCGGATAGCCGAACATCTTTTCATTTATACCTGTTGTTCCTGCTATTGCTTTGGCATAAGGGTCGATAATAAGCTTGTGGGGATTGAAACGTAATCCTGCAGTGGGTTTGTAACGCCCGAATACCCTGTAACCGTATAATTGCCCCGGCTTAATCCCTGGCAGGTAAGCATGCCATACATAATCGGTTACCTCGGTAATATCAATCTGGGTATATTCTTCGGCATCATCAGGGTCATTGAATAAACACAGCTTAACACCTGTGGCATGTTCACTGAAAATGGCAAAATTAACACCATTCCCGTCCCAGGTCGCACCCAGCGGATAAGGTTTTCCCGGCCAAATTTTTCCTTTGTATTTTCTCATTCGTTTAAATATTTAAAACTTAAAAATTCGGGGACGGATTTAACTACTCCGTACTCTGTAAAAATTAGTGCCTGTCCATAATGTCCGATATCCGCGTTGCTGCTCACATTTTAAATCCTCAAATACTTTAGTATACCGCGGTT
>CAZBJH010000108.1:0-12203 GCA_964492185.1 uncultured Bacteroidales bacterium
TGTACTTGTAGAACTAGTAAAAACTCTGTTCCTATAATAATTGTACGATACGCCATTGAGAATAAAAAAACTTTTTTCTAAATTCAAATAGATATCCTTGTCAGTTTTGTTATAAAACTGAAATCCAATATTTCCACCTTCATCCCATAAATTGTAGGAAACTTTACAATTGTCATCTTCATAGACGAAAGCGTTTTCCTTCATTACCAATTTATATGAAGGTGCTGCCTTATAAACTTGGAAGTAGGAAGTCGATACGCAAGATGTCAACACAACTAAAATTAATGCAGTAAAAATTAAATTTTTCATTTTCATGACTCAAATTATTAATGTTAATGATTTTGTTTTCGTTCTTATTATGGTTGCCAACTACTTTGTATACGGAGTTGTTCCGTATAATAGTTTATGTTACTCGTTTTGTTTTGGACTTTAATTGTTTTATTTTCAAATATAAACAAGATATGGGAATTTTCCGAATCCATATTTCTATGCCTTATATAAAACATATTAAACAATTTATAAATCAACATCATCACCTGGGCTTTTAATATTGTTAATATACCTGTTGGAAATATGCGTATAAATCTCGGTGGTCCGGCTGGATTGGTGCCCCAATAATTGCTGGATATACCTTATGTCTGTTCCATTTTCAAGCAGGTGAGTCGCAAAACTGTGCCGTAAGCAATGAAAACTAAAATTCCCTTTTATACCAGCTGCTTTTAACGCGCGTTTCCAGATTTTTTGTATACTACTGTTGGAATATTTTCCGCCAAACTGGCCTTCGAATAAAAAATCCTTCGGCCGGAATTCCTCCATGTATTTTTTTATTAGCCGCATGACTTTTTCTGACAGAATGGTATAACGGTCTTTTCTTCCCTTGGCTGAACGTATATGTAACATACGCCGCTCATAATTAATATCCTCAGGTTTAAGGCTCAATAGCTCTCCAATCCTTATCCCGGCTGAATATGCCAGAAATATCATTGTTTGATGTTTCGTATTCCTGACAGTCTTTAATACCTCTGTAACCTGATTAGCAGTTAGCACCTTAGGCAATTGCTTACTACCCTTTGGTTTTTCAATACGCTCGGTAGACAAAGGCTTACCCAAAACTTCTTTAAAATAATATTTAATGGCATTGAGGGATTGATTTATGGTGGAATACGAAAATTTCTTGCTTTGGATCATCAACCGGTGGTAAGCGTTAACCTCATCTTCGGTATAACTATTGATAATCTCAATATTCGTATCCCAATGATTTAAAAACCGAAGCAATAATCCATGATAGGTCCGTATGGTATTAATACTGTAATTCTTCATCTTAAGGCTTTCCAAATAGACAACCGGACAAGGAATATACTCCCCATCCTTATGTGATTGTTCCCAAAGAACTTGCATTAAGGAGATATCACCTATTTCAATCTTTGAATCAAAGTTTAATTGATATTGTGGAGTTAAGTCTTTTACCAGTTTCCTGAGATTATCGCTATCGAGATAAGTCATAAAAGCCTTATAAATCTTCGAAAAATGCACGTAATCCAACTGCCGCAATTTCTTGTAAATCCCCGGATTATAGGCGAACTTGATCAATGCATAGGGTTTACCCTTGTAGGATAACGGATAGATAGACACTGATGCCTTGCTTTTATCCCTTTGCTTTAGAAACGACGCTTGCTTATTGATAAACACTTCTTTTGTTTTTACCGGCTTACGGTCCAAATAGCGCCGGTTTACGATGGCCAGATCCTCCAACTGCTCGGTAATCAATTGTATGTTATGTACCGAATAGGGGAAAATATAATTACCCCATTTTTCCTCCCGGCTCAACAGAGGATTATTGTTTAACCGTTCTTGCAGCGCAGTACTGCTACCTTTTATAACCAATTTGCAATGGGTTTTCTGGTTATACTCGATTTTGTTTAAATACACAGTTGTTTTCATCATTTGGATTGTTTTTTTGGCAATCCTATAGAAAAATTGTATTATAGCCGTGTTTATATCCGGATATATTCGGATATATCCGTTTATTAACTATTTATAATTCTACTTTGCCTTATGGATCAAGCACATACATGTCTGGAATGCAACACACCTTTAAAGGGACGCCTGGATAAAAAATTCTGCAACGACCAATGCCGGTATTTATACAATAATCGAAAAAAAAGGAAGCATGAAGCAGCCATACTTTATATAAACAGTGTATTACGTAAAAACAGGTCGATCCTTAAAACACTTAGCCCGATCGGTAAAACGACCGTGCGTAAAAAACTTCTAATAAACAGTGGGTTTAACTTCGATTTTCACACCCATATCTATCGGACAAATTCCGGTATGATATATTATTTTTGCTATGAATACGGCTACACGTTAGCCCCGGAAGAAAAAGTGATACTGGTCACCTATCAACCCTACATGAACCCGGCCATTCATAAACTTTTTGGCAATAAAAACGAATGATAATTATTGGACTAACACTCCTCCGGCCCCTCAATCCCATAATAAATTCATATTTATAGGCTGACGGTTTTTATACTTGTAAATATAATACCTAAGGATATAAAATCAAAACAATACCGGAAAACCACGACATTATTGATTCCTGCACGCATATTTTTATATAATCTTTAAATTATACAAAGTCCCGATACTATGCCATAGCACGTTTCATTTTGTCCAGCAACATATTCACATTAAATGGTTTTTCAATATAATCATCGCAACCCACAGCCAGGCATTTGTCCCTGTTCGTCTCCATGGCATATGCTGTTTGGGCAATAAGGGGCAAACCGGGTTTTTTTCTTGATCTGTTTGGTTGCTTCCAATCCATCTAAAACAGGAAATTTAATGTCCATCAATACCAGGTCGACCTCTTCACGATCACAAATTTTCACGGCTTCCCGGCCATTTTTAGCCCAATATATGGCGATATTGAAATGTTTTAATACAGAACTTAGCAATATAAAATTGGTATCGGAAGCCTCGACAATCAATAACCGCTTATTCATGAGCCCGATATTGTTGACGTCCTCAATCTTCGGATCGTTTGTTGTTTCAACTTCTTTACTGGCTACAATAAAGGGAAGGCTGAAATTAAATGTTGTTCCTTGACTTTCAGCCGGTTTCAACCATATCTGCAGCTTATTCTGCTAAATTTATGCCAGGTCCAACATACGTTTCTTTCAATCCTCCCCAATCGATTACTACACGTTGAATAATAGTGCCCGGATCTCCACAAATCAGTGAAAGGGTATGAGTTGTTTTCCCCTGTTGAACAGGGAATTTAGCTGTTGCGACAGCGCCGTTCCGTAATACCTGGCCTTTCCACTGTTTAGAAAACTCTTTGGGTTCATTTTTTACAATTACAGCAGGTTGTCCATTAACCGATATACCATACCTGTTGCTTTTGCACTTGTAAATTGGGAAAAAAGGAATCGAATAAACATATACAGTAATCGAATCGGCATCAACACCTGAAAATTCATATTCATAGCGCGATCCGTTCAGGTCTTTTGGATCTGTAGTTTGTTCTGTAACCTTTCCAAGCCGGATAGCGTTCCAGTCATATCCGATACCTTCAATCACGCCCAGGGTATGGCCATTTTTTGTTGTTTTGTTTTTGAATTTTCTCAGGTCAAGAACTGTACATCCTACCAACTGGTTTTGTTCTTGCTGAGGGGATATATCCACATCATTACTTCCTGCACCTTCGGTATACACAACATCAGGCATATTCTGGTATTTGGCTGTCCAACCCGGGGCAAGCTCCATCATACCTTTCCATTTACCATTGAGCATGGTATTGTATTCTTTTGTTAAACTGTTGATGCTGTCAAATGCTGCTTTCGTCTCGTCCGCTGCCCGGTTGGCTGCCGCATATTCTTTCTCTTTCACCTTTTCATCGTTTAATTGTGCCAAAAGGAATTTACGATTCATCTGGTAAGAACCCATAACGGGGTATGCCACCAGTTCATAAAATGCCGGACGGTAGTTTTCCGGCAGTTCGTTCAGGATTTCATAACTTAAATCCTAAATCCTTTTATAATCTGCCAGACGTTGACGTGCATCATTATAATGCCGAAATGAATATTCCGTATTGGCCAATTGCTCTAATTCCTTATTTCGGTCCCATTCGCGCTCCCAACCCATAAATTCAGGTTTGCGGCTCCATGCCAGTCTGTAATAGGTATCCATAATATCCTGAAACCTTTCTTTATAATGATCACCAAATATGCTTGCAAGATATTGGCTTTGGTGTCGGTTGATTCTTGAAAAATCATATTTATCAACATCCCATGCAAAATCAAAGAAAGTCTGCATGCCCGGTTCTGCAGGTTTAATATCACCAACATTAATCAGCCAATAGCGGTTGGCTCCAACATCGTATGCTTTTTTTAACTCTTCGTACATCAACACGGGCGGGGTAGTATTCAACCATAAATAATCATGCGGCGTTCCCAGGTATGATAAGTGATAGTAAACGCCGGCCCCTCCGCTTCTTTTCTGTTCTTTGGGATTGCTCAGCCGTTTGATATAACCATAATTGTCGTCCACCCAAACCAGGGTAACATCTTCCGGAATCTCTAGCCCCAGTTCATAAATCTCCATGGTTTCTTTGCACGGGACAAATATCTGTTGAATCTCTTCTGCCGGTTTGTTCAGATGCTTTTCGAGTATATTTCGCTGATCAGCAATGACCTGGGTTAAAATCTCCACCTTTTCCCCTGCTAAATGATCACCGCGCAAACCCTCATCGTGTAAACCACGCATGCCAACTGTGTATATATTCTCATAGGATGATGCTTCATATATGCGGTCATCCAGCTTTTTAAGAATAACTTCTTTATTGGTGGTATAATTCCACTCCCCGTCACGTTCACTATCCCATTCCTTTTTGGATGCATTATTGAACAACAAAGGTTTACAATGGGAAGTTGTGATGATTATCCCATATTCATCGGCTACTCTCTTGTTTTTGGGATAGGAATAAAAAGGTCCGGTGCAGCTATGCATGGCCGGGGCAAACATATTTCCTTTTAACCGGAGTAATAGTTCGCATACACGGGTATAAGTTTTGGGTCCAATATCTTTAATTCCGGTATCCATATTTTTTGATGCCCAGGGTTGTAATCCCCAATCCTCATCATTAATAAAAATTCCGCGATATTTTACTGATGGGGCTTTTGAAATATAAGAAAGGTCTTCGACATAAAGCTCCCCGCTCATCTTAACAGGCACATCTGCCCACCAATACCAGGGAGAAACTCCCATATTTTCGGAAAGGGTAAATACGCCATAAGCAGTCCCTCTTCTATCACTCCCTGCAATTACCAGGGCTTTTTGTACGCCCTTGAACGGCTTATCTATGGTTTGAATTAAGAAACGTTCCCATTTGTTATGAATGTTATATGCTTTTAGTTTTTTTTCAGCAATAAGCTGATCAATCAACTGATTTTTTCCAATTGTTCCAATGATGATTATGTTTCCATTTAGCTTACAATAGTTTGACAAAAGAATTGGCTTATTTCCTGAAATCATTTCTATATCCGTAGCAAATAATTGCGATATCTTATGAACAACTTTATAATCCGCTGAATCAAAGAAAATGGATGTATTTGAATTTTTGGGGGTTACAATTGTAAAATAATCATTTCCTTCTGGGGGGTGATTTGTTATTTGAAATTGTGCCAACAAAATTTGTGGAAGTAACAACGCTATAAATAAGATATTCTTCATAATGCTATTAATTTCTGTGATGATAAATATTTTATCCCTTTGTACTTCAAATTTATTTTAAACTGTTTAAATATTTTTCCAACATGGTATACCCATCGTAAGCTAAATAATTTCTATCATCGGGATTCTCTTTATCCAGATTGTTTTCATCCTCCCAATAATCCGGTATACCATCATGGTCAGTATCGGATGGAGCATCAGTACTTTTAAGCACTGACCAGCCACCTACATCCTTTTGAGAATCAATAATGCCACAAGGTTTATTGGGGTCGGATACCTGATGCTGATTTTTGTAACTTTTACCTTCATAGCTTGCATAACCACCCCGCACTTCCTCTATAATACGGGTATCTATAGGATCTCTTTCAGGTAATATAGCCCCGGCATTGTCAAGCACCGCTGTATATGCTTTTTCTGCTGATTGTTGATTAATTGGCATAGATGGCCAGTGGTTTTCAAGTTTGATTTTTTCTAAGCAAATGCCTGTTTGTACCCCATTGTTCCAATTATTTTTATTAACATCATCATAACCTTCAACAACATTGCCGGCTATATACCATTTGCCAAAATCGTTCTCATTCCTAAAGGAAGGGTTAGCGATGCGGTACGATACTTCCCCCGGTTCAGTAGCAGGGCCGGGTTTGTAATAGTTGGCCACTATATTGAATGTTGAAAAATTGAATTTATCGTTTCCCGGTTGTTGTTGCTCTCCACCATATAAACTATTGAACCCCCAATTATAAATCACATTGTTTCTGTAATCGGTATAACCGGAACCAGAGGCCATTCGGGGATTACGACTGCTATGATGGGCCAGTAAATTGTGGTGATAGGAGCTGTAATTGGATCCCCAAATTCCGCCATATCCATGTGATCCTTTTTTATGATGAGAGCCACTCATGCTTTCTGAAATGATACTCCATTGTACAGTGATACTGTCACAATGATAAACAGACATACATTCATCAACACTCCAGCTTGCTGAAATATGGTCCAGGATTATGTTATTAATATACCTGCTGGATACAGCATCAAAATCTCTGCCTGCCAAATCACCAGGACGGACCCTGATATACCGGATAATTACATGGTTTGCGTCAATGCTGAGCGGATAGTACATGAGGCAAATGCCATCACCCGGTGCCGTTTGCCCGGCAATGGTAATATATGGATTTGTAATTTTTATAGCACTTTTAAGTTCGATGTTACCCGATACCCGAAAAACAACAGTCCTTGGTTCGGATGCTTCAACCGCTGCCCGCAGGCTCCCTTCCCCGCTATCATTCAAGTTGGTTACTTCATAAACTACACCTCCACGGCCGCCTTTTGCATATTTTCCATATCCTTCTGCAGAGGGAAAAGCTAATTGTTGTGACCATAAATTGGAAATACTCATAAATAAAACGAATGCTTTCAATATTATTTTTTTCATCTCATCAATTCTTTGATTATATGTTTTCAAATATATAATAAAACAAATCCATCATGGTAAAATAACCTATAAGATTTTACTGCCATCATTTTCTCAGCCACTCACTTTTCTCACTTTTTAACAGAAAGTGAAAGGTGCTGTTACGGTAATCAGGTCTGGCTTTTTGGACTTCAATTTTGTCGTTTTGTAATCCCTGTCCTCATAATCTTCCGGCAGTGCGTTGAACAATTCGGACATGGCCATCATTATCCAATCATTATCACGGCCCCGGCAAAGCCTGGATCATAATCACCCGGCCGGTCAGAACCCGGGGCCAGCAGAACCCAGTCGGACAAAACCCTCAGAACCCAGCAGAACCCAGTCGGACAAGGCTATATTATTAACAATGAATCTAATAAACCCGGAAAACCACCATTTACGGCTCTTAGAAGCTCAATTTTTGGTTAAAATGTGGCCTCTAATAAAATATTTCCGGCATGCCCGGCGGATTACAAATCCATACCATCGAAAGGATACGGATTGCAAATCCGCACCAGCTGTGTTTCTCTTATCCCGGATTTTTGATTTCATCCTGCTATTTTTAAACTTGTTCCGAATTTTTAAATGAAGAGCAGGCTAGGGAAAAATTGAAACGAAAGTCCTCATCCGTTCACATCAATATGAACATGCACAATTATTTGATCATATATTATCCATTTATAAACGGCTAAAATCGAATAACAAAATATGTGAAAAAATGCACATCGAATTGTTAAATCAGGCACTTAGAACAAAAAAAACAAGTATAACTATAATAGCGATATACGGAATTGTGTATATTGAACTATTGAACCGGCGAGCTTAAAAAACATCCTGCAAACATGAAACTGACTGAAAAACAAATAGAAGAAATAGCTGATAACATGAATTGCGGGATGAGATGTTTTTATAACCTTAAAACTGTTGAGATTAAGACAATACTTAACTTCGATAGCTGCATTGGAGCTGACGAGGAACCATGAAAAGAAGAAACAAAAGAGTTTGACGGAAACTGGGCTGATTATTTTGAATTCGAGGGATTTGAATCTCGTGATTCTTTTGGGATAATGGCTGATTTTGCTGAGAGCGTTGATGATTCAAGATTGCAGGACAAATTGATAAACGCATTAAATAGACCAAAACCATTTCGGAATTTTAAGTGGCAGATTGATAATTCAGGTGAGTATCGACAATAGTGGTTTGATTTCAAAAAAATGCGTTATTTTGAGTGGATAAAAGAGCAGATTGATTTAAATAAAACTGATTTTGAATAATAAAGACATAGATAAAAAAGTTAAAAGCCTCGTTCACCAAAATCGGTATGAGAAAGGATTTGTTTGTGCAGTAGATGTACTTATGCAAATGAATTACTTAACAAAAAAAGATTATGAAGACTGGCGATTTGGACGAGTTGATTACCTCGAAAAAGTATGCAATATAAATTTGAGCAAACTAACTTTGATTAATAAGTTGATTAGAAAATATTCAACCGAATTGGATTTAAAAAGCTCTTGGACTGGATATAACAAATATGGAAAAGGAGTAAAACGCCGGTTAAGATTTAGTAAATCAGGTAATAAAAATATTGAGGATAGATACGCGACACATTACATTGATAATAAAAGGATTAATGAATTGAAAATAATGAAATATCTCTTTTAGATAATTTTTTATATGAAGCCATCTTTATACCCGAAGGACATAAGAAACCCGGTAAAGAAATTATTAAATTGCCTGAATTATCATGTTATATAAAGGATTTCGGAAAGGACTCGGATTTATGTTTAGTCGCTGAATCACAAGGTAACCTCATCGGTGCTGTCTGGACAAGAATTTTTACCGAAACAGAAAAAGGATTCGGCTATGTAGATTTAAAAACCCCTGAATTAAGCATGTCGGTTGCTGAAAAATACCGGCAACAGGGAGTTGGGACCAAATTGATTGCAACCATGATCGATAAATTAATTCAGCTAAATTATAAGCAGGTTTCTTTGAGTGTTGATAAGCTAAACTATGCCTTTAAGTGGTATTTAAAATTCGGATTTGAGGTTGTAAAATCCGATAAACATTCTGTAACAATGATTAAGAGATTAATAAAATAAAAATTTAACGCACGCCCATCGAATCGACAGACCCTGACTAATAGACAAATCAAAAATACAGACGGCCGTAGGCATCGGACTTATCATATGCCGGTGGTATTATGAAATGAAATCAGAATGCAATGGCGTGCCCAATGCCCTGTGCAACTTCTTTTTCATACCCGCTAAATAGTCAGATCCAAGGGAACGGTTGATAACAGGAAGTTCAACTCTTTCGTGGGTAACGATCCGCACAGGAGGACGACTGAAAACCACGATCTCATTGCCAAGCAAAAGAGCTTCATCCACATCATGGGTGACAAAAATTACGGTCCGCCTGTCGGACTGCCAGATACGCGAAAATGACCTGATCAGGTTATTTTTTAATGCAATATCCAGTCCTTTCAGCGGCTCATCCATCAATATTATATCCGAAGAATAGGCAAAAGCCCGCGCGATAGAAACCCGCTGGCGCATGCCGCCACTCAGTTTTGACGGGTAATAGTCTGCAAAGGCGTCGAGTTCAACAAGCCTGATGAGCCAGCCGGCCTGTTTTTTACGTTCTTCAGCAGGTATGTCCCTGCTCATTACAAAATCAATGTTTCCCATAACAGTTTTCCAGGGCAGCAACCGCGGATCCTGAAAAATGTACGATATATCCTTGTTGTCAAAACCAATAAGGTTTCCGCTGTCGGGCACCATGATCCTGCCAATGATATTCAACAAAGTGGTCTTCCCGCATCCGGAGGGGCCCAGGATACAGGTTATCGTACTTTCAGGAAAATCAATATCAAAGTTCCTGTAAACAGGAATGCTATCGAATGTTTTGCTCAGGTCTTTAATTTGTAAACTCATAATGAATTTTTCCAGACGACAATAATATTCTCAATCCACCGGATAATCTTTTCAAAACCATAGCTGATAAGAACGGCAATGATGGTCCATGCAATCACTGCATCAACTTTTAAAAATGTTTGTGCTGTTTGCATTACCGTACCTATCCCGTATGTTGGCTGACTCAGCACCTCACCAATGATAATAGCCCTCCACCCGATACCCATAGCACTTGATACGCCGCTCATAATAAATGGCATGATAGCAGGTATATATACTTCACGGATGATCCGGTACCTGCTTACCCTGTAAAAAGTTGCCATCTCAACCAGGTGGGGATCAATGCTCCGTATACCATCCGTCACATTAGTACAAATGAAAGGAAACATGGTAAGCATGGCAATAAAAACAGGCACCGAACCGGGAGTTAACCAAATAAGGGCCATAAGGATAAGGGCAATGACCGGGATTGACCGGATAGTAACCAATATGGGCCGTAAAAAAGCATTGAAGCCGGGACTGATACCGGCAAGAATGCCAAATACCATACCCGGGATAAAAGATAACACAAACCCTACAAGCCCCCGCATGATTGTAGTACCGACAATAGTAATAAATCCCGGGTCAACAAACAGTTTTATAACAGTCAGAATTGTTTTTTCGGGGTGTGGAACAACAAAATCGGAATCAAAATGCATGGCAGCCAGTTTCCACGCAACAACCATCATGATCACCGATACAAGGCCTATATATTGCTTTTTAGTAATAGAAATCTTCATCCGGTATTTTTCCTCCGATGATATCCGGATTCATCCGGTAAAATATGTTCAGGTATTCCTCTATCTGTGTTTTTATGCTTTTTGCCCGGACAAATTTAAGGTTTGACCGCGGGATAGCATGCAGGGCAACATCATGATCAGGCAGGATATGGTGGTTTACAATCATTGTGGCCGCGCTGTCGGGGTGCCGGTTTACCCACCGGGTAGATGCTGCACAGGCTGCAACAACCTGTTCGGCCAATTGTGTATGATCACGCATGATGGCATCACTGGCCAGGAATGCTGTTTGTGCAATAGGCACACCCTGCTTTTTGTTCCACTCCTCATTCAGGTCAAAAACGGACCGTACCTGCTTGTTTCTTTGCATCACCAGGCTGACCAAAGGTTCGGAGATCACACCAAGTTCTGCCTGGCCGGCGGCAACTGCATTGGCCAGATCAATATGGGTAGGAAAACTGTAATCGAGTATCATATCTGTTTCGGGGTTAATGCCGTTTTGCCGGAGCAGGTACCTGAAAAGCACATCGGGCGTCATACCCCTGGCCATTACATGCACACGTTTTCCCCTGAGATCATCCCAATTTGTAATGGTAGTATCACTGCCGAAAAGATACAGCGTTCCCCATACCGGCACAGCAACCAGCTTGTATTCCAACTCTTTATTGTATAATATGGCTGCCATTGTTAAAGGAAGAATAGCAAAGTCAGCCGTGCCTTCGATCATCATCTTCCTTACCTGGATGGGTTCGTTCAGTATTTTCACCTGCAGGCTATGATCCCCTGTCCGGTCCAGGCTGTCAATAAGCCTGATCATACCCATGGAAGAAGGACCTTTTAAGGTAGCAATAGTAAAAACGGAAGAATGCCCAACCTCCCTGCCGGTATTTTTGCAACCGAAAAGCAATACGATAATAATAATACAAGTAAAAAAACGGATGCGCATGCTGTTCAACCTTTATACAAATCTATCTATTTCGTGTTATTTATGCATCATTTTGGGTTTTGTTTTTTTATGGTGATGTTATAGGGGCGTTTTGCGCGGAAGGGCGGTTTTGTTCCGAAGGACTCAAGGCAGGAGTCTCGCGCCAGTGGAATACAAGGCCGGAACCTTGTGCCAGTGGGTGAGCCTCGCGTCAGTGGGTGCCAGTGGGTACAAGGAGTAGGGACTTAAAAAAATCATAAAGATTTTTAATTAGTAGAAAAAAACGATTACTTTTGTGAAAAAAATAACAATAAACAGATTGCTTCATACTGAGAATGGAATTATGTTTCCATTCAAGGTTTATGCAACATACAGTTAGTGTCCGGCTATAAAGTTGGCAAAAT
>CAZBJH010000109.1:0-3950 GCA_964492185.1 uncultured Bacteroidales bacterium
TTTGCCTACTTTTTATGTGGAAGATAAAAAGTAGGTCGAACTGCCTTGCGGGCAGTTCGAAACCCCGGCCCGCGGGAAGAAATTAAAACAATATTATTCTATACAATAGCCACATACTTACCTATGTTACTGAAATAAGGATCAATTCATCTGGGGATTTTCCGGAAAGTTTGTCCACAGTTCGTACTTTTTCCCCATTTTCTTCAGGGTATTTTTCCAGAAACCTTTATTTGAATGTGACATGACCTCAGCCGGTTTGACTGTTGTAACTATCCATGCATTCTCAGCCAGCTCATTGTTCAGCTGATTGGCGCTCCAGCCTGAATAGCCGAGGAAAAAGCGGATCTGGTCCTTTGGAAGGTTGCCGGTTTGGATAAGATCCTTTATCACGGCAAAATCACCTCCCCAGTAAATATTATCAATAACATGAATACTGTTGGGAATAATATCTCCAAGGGTGTGCAGATAATGGATGGTATTGGTATTTACAGGCCCGCCCAAAGAAACAAATGCATTAATCCGTGGAAAATTCTTCACTACCTCATTTACTTTAATATTCATGGGTTTATTCAGCACAAAACCCACCGAGCCTTCATCGGTATGCTCGGTCAGCAGGACGATGGAACGTTTAAAATAGTTGTCCTGCAGGAAAGGCTCGGAGATAAGGATACGTCCTTTCTGAGGCTCTATATTCGTATCCATATCGAAGAAATTATAGTTCAGATCCATAATCCCGTTAATATAATGCTTTTTTAAAGACCTGTATTTATGGACAGACACATGGCCAGTTAAACATTTGTCAACTTTATTGACAAATACTGTTTACCTGTGAGCAAATTTATAACAAAATCATTTAAAATACATTGAAGAATCAAAGAATAAAAACATGTATTTTATTGAGCTTTTAGGATTTGATAAATAAAAATACGTATTTTGTCCTGCATTCTGTTAAATCCGAAAGCTATTGCATTAAATGGATCCCGAGATAAAAAAACCAACACTTTTCCAGTCCCTTATTCCAATTGTTTTTCTGATCTTTTTCCTTTCTCTCAATGTATTGTTTTTCGGAGAGGATACCCTGTCAGGTTCAAACCAGGTAATTCTTTTACTGGCAGCGGCTATTGCCTCTGTGATTGCCATACGACTGAACTACAGTTGGGTATCCATACGTAATTCCATGGTTGCCAGCATTGGCAAAGCCATGCCGTCAATACTCATTCTTCTTATCATTGGATCCCTGGCGGGTACCTGGTTGATCAGCGGTGTGGTGCCGGCACTGATATATTACGGTCTTAAGATCATTCATCCCGGCATCTTTTTATTTACAGCTATTGTTGTAAGTGGTGTTGTATCACTGGTGACCGGCAGTTCGTGGTCCACCATTGCCACCATAGGTATTGCATTGCTTGGCATAGGTCAGGCACTGGGCATTCATGAAGGCCTTGTCGCGGGGGCCATTATCTCCGGCGCTTATTTCGGTGATAAAATGTCCCCTTTATCCGATACCACCAACCTTGCTCCCGCTGTTGCCGGCACAGATCTTTTTACTCATATACGTTATATGACTTATACTACATGGCCCTCGATAATAATAACATGCATAATCTTTCTTGTAATAGGTTTTACATATGATTTTTCTGCCGCACATACTGATATTGAAGGCGTTATTTCAGCGATAGAATCATCATTTACTATCCATCCCGTATTATTTCTGGTGCCTGTGATACTCGTATTTATCATTATAAAAAAGGTTTCTCCCTTGCCGGCATTGCTGATAGGTACCCTGCTGGGAGGACTTTTCGCTATCATATTTCAGCCGCAGCTTATCCGGTCACTGGCAGGAGAGGAATACAATTACTTTTCGGCTTCCTATGTTGCCGTTATGCACTCCATGTTCGGGGAAGTGTCGGTGCACACTTCAAATGAAATGGTTAACGAGCTGTTCACAACCGGTGGGATGGCAGGCATGCTCAATACCGTGTGGCTTATCCTTTCGGCCATGACCTTTGGCGGTGCTATGGAAGCGGGCGGTCTGCTACGCGGGATCACCGAATCCATCATCAGGCTGGCAAATTCTACCGGGTCACTGGTAGCCTCGACTATAGGGACATGCATTTTCTTTAACCTTACTGCATCCGACCAGTATATCTCCATTGTTGTGCCCGGCCGCATGTTCTCAAAAACATACCGCGAACGGGGCTTTAAACCCGAATTGCTTAGCCGTACGCTGGAAGACAGCGGTACCCTTACTTCAGTGCTGATACCGTGGAATACCTGTGGCGCTACCCAGTCGCGTGTGCTGGGTGTATCGGTCTTAACTTATCTTCCTTATTGTTTTTTCAACCTTATCAACCCGCTTATCGCCGTGTTGATCGCTTATCTGAATATCAGGATCAGAAAGTATTCAAAGGGTGAAGCTGATGAGGTAGCGCTGGACGAAGATCACAGGAGAGATGTATAGTAATGGGTAGTATTTCAAATACGTAATAATACGGGTATGCTGAAAAGGCAGACCCTTATCAAATATTTTTTCCGGATTGAATATTTTTTTCAAAATAAAATTCACTGTAAGGCATATTACCGTCATTCCTGTCCTGAACAATGCCCTTTACGAAACCGTATTTTTCATAGAACGCGTGACCCCTGATAAAGCGGGTATCCGACCACAGGGAGATCTTTTCCAAACCTCTTTCAATGCACCAATCTATAACCATCTTCATTAGCCGGTCAGCAACACCCTGTCCTCGGCAGGGTTTTACTACATACATTCTTTTGAGCCATGCCCCTGATGATCTCTTATCCTTATATACGGCCACAGTGCCAATGATCTCCCCGTCTTTAATAAATTTCCAGAACATACCTCCTTCCCGCTGGTAGTTGGATTCAATGTCCAGCAGATCGGCATCAGCTTTTTCAAGGCAGATGGAATCGCCGTATTCACGATATATGGAATCTATTATCCGTATTATCCGGTCTTTGTCTTCGTTCTTTGCTTCTGATATCATGAGGAAGTAACAATTCACATACAGCGGATAAAGATATTAATCTGACAAATTAATTCCTTACATATACGCTGTATTATTCATACAATGTCGGGTATTTTTCAGGATTGATATCATGCATTAGCCGATATATGGTTTCAAAAACATTCTCGGCATTGGGGTTGGAAAAATAATCACCGTCGGTTGTATATGCCGGCCTGTGGTCCATAGCGGTCAGTGTACGCGGCGGTGCATCAAGGTATTGCCAGACTTGTTGCCCTTCGAGGGCCTGCTGCATCATATATGCTGTTGCCCCGCCCGGGACATCTTCGTCAAAGAAAACCACCCTCTTTGTCTTTTTAATCGATTCACTTATTGTCTCATTAAGATCGAAAGGAAGAAGCGTTTGCACATCGATCAGATCAACATGAATATCAAAATCATGCAGCTGTTTGACAGCATCCTGTGCTATTCTTACGCATGATCCGTATGTAACAAGAGTAATATCATCCCCTTCTTCAAGAACTTCGGCAATACCCAGCGGTACCCTGAATTCACCGATATTGACGGGACGGGATTCTTTTAGCCGGTATCCGTTAAGAGGCTCGACCACCAGTGCCGGGTCCTGCCCTTCAAGAAGCGTATTATAAAAACCCGCGGCCTGTGTCATGTTTCTGGGAACGCAAACATAAACACCCCTCAACGAGTTGATAACCATGCTCAATGGCGATCCGGCATGCCATACACCTTCAAGCCGGTGACCGCGGGTGCTTACTATCAAAGGCACCGATTGTCCCGCAGCCGTTCGCCAGTGTGTTGTTGCCAGGTCATCGCTCAATGTTTGTAATGCATATAGAAGGTAATCAAAATACTGTATCTCGGCTATCGGACGCAAGCCCCGAAGTGCCATGCCAATTCCTTTCCCTATAATGGAAGTTTCACGTATGCCGGTATCAAATACGCGTTGCG
>CAZBJH010000109.1:4050-7987 GCA_964492185.1 uncultured Bacteroidales bacterium
TGTTCTATATTATCAAGCTCGTTCGCCGGGGCAATATTTGAATGTCTGATCCATTCACGCATTTTTTTTATCGGGTCGAAAGCCTTTTCCCATTCAAGGCGTTCTTTAGTTTTGTACCGTTCATGTGAGCCTGATGTTGAATGGCCCAGCGGCTGGGTCATTTCAGTAATATGAAACAATACCGGAACATGGTGCTTCCGGCATTTGCCTATCCCCTTTCCGAACATTTCCAATAATCCCGGGTAATCCCATCCTTTTCCTTCATAAATAAGGATGCCTTTTGAGGAACCGTTTTTCGCAAATCCCTCCAGTGCTTTTGAGATATTCCCTTTGACAGTCTGCATGGCCGTTGGCACCGATATTCCATAACCGTCATCCCACACGGCAATGGCCATGGGTATCTGCAATACGGCAGCAGCGTTCATTGTTTCAAAAAAATGCCCTTCAGATGTGCTGGCATCGCCTATTGATCCGAAAGCCACCTCGTTTCCTTTATCGGTAAGCCCGGTATATCTGTGCAACTCTTTATTTTGCCTGAACAGTTTTGAAGCCATAGCCAGCCCCAGGAGCCTGGGCATCTGGCCTGCTGTGGGAGAGATATCGGATGAGGAGTTTTTCTGATCCATAAGGTTAACCCGCTTACCCATATCATCAAGACTCCTTGTAGCAAAGTGGTTATTAAAATTCCTGCCGCCGTTGCCGGGATTCCATTTAGTACCCGGTATACCGTATAACTGGGCAAAAAACTCTTCCATAGAGTAAATGCCTGCTGCCAGCACAAAGGTCTGGTCACGGTAATATCCCGCGCGCCAGTCGCCCTTTCTGAAATATTTGGCCATAGTGATCTGGGCAATCTCTTTACCATCACCAAAAATACCGAATTTGGCCTTGCCGGAAAAAACTTCCATTCTGCCCAGCAAGGAAAGTTGCCTGCTCTGGTTGGCAAGAAGATAATCCTTCAGTATTTCTTTCATGGCTTCCTTTTGGCTGGTACCGGCAAAATGCAGGGTATCCTGTTTTATCATTATATTATTATGGTATTTTAGTTTGGTAACAAAATAAATTATGTAAAGTTTACCGGTAACTTTAATCTGTATTAATCATGCATCAGGCCCGGGGCAGATGCAGGGTGCCGAAAGCTAAGGCTTAAGGGGGGCGGAGACAATAATCCGGCCTGGGAATTATTGCCGGGCATTTAACAATAAAGGGTTGATTTATTATATTTGCAGTAGGGATAGCAAAATGATACAGGCACGGGTTACAAATCCGCGCCAGCAAATCCAGCAAGGTTTGCACAGTTCGAAAATGTGAGAGCCACAAGTGACAGACTTGCGGCATTTGGGGCTCTCGCATGTTTGTAACGCATGCGCATGAGGAGTTCACGTGTCATAAATGAACAATTTTCGGACAAGCGTATCGCGGCAAATGGGACTTTATGGACAGACTCTAAATATATAATTTGTGAAAATCATTATATTATTATTTGCCGTTTTACTTGTTGCACTGGCTTTTCTGGGCCTGGGCTTCAATATCTTTTTTCGTAAGGACGGTAAGTTTCCCGAGAGAGAAGTGGGTAAGAACAGGCAAATGCGAAAGCTTAATATCTCATGTGCACGTTGTGAGGAATTAGCCCGTTACCGGAAAAAGAAAATCAGGATCAATCCCGGCAAATTAAAAATTGTCCGTTAAACATTCCCTCTTCCTCATTGTTTACCTGGTATAAAGAATTTAAACAAACGCTGTATGGCTTTTTTAAAATTACTTCTGATGTCAGTAATACTTATGGCCGTTGTTTTCCTGGCAATGGGTATAAAGATGCTTTTTGATAAAAAGGCGACATTTACCGGCGGGTCGTGCAATACATCAATAAAGGGTCGCGAAGGCGGGGAATTCTCATGTGCATGCGGAAGGGATGAACCCTGCAGGAATGATGTTTAACCCCCGTGACAAGCTACATGATGCTATCATAATAAAATAAACGAAATATTATCCTTAATAAATACAGGGGTTTTTGCAAATATTGATCAAAATCCTTGCATTTTACAAACAATTAATCTCCCTATCATATACATTATAAATTAATTTCGTGTTTTTCAGCAGACACTAATAGAGCCCGTTTATAAAGTTGGCAAAATGCTTAAACAGTTATGTGTTTGTTCAGAAAGTTCCATTTGCAAGGCTCGCGCGGTCCGGAAACGCGGAGTTTACTATTCGTAAATGAGCAATTTCCGGACAAGCGTAACGCTGCAAATGGGACTTTATGGACAGGCACTAAATAGAGTCTGTCAATAAACTCGCAGTGTTTGTTCAGAATGTTCGAGATCAAGACGCGTGAGCATTTTAAACCGCGATATACTAAAGTATTTGAGGATTTAAAATGTGAGCAGCAACGCGGATATCGGACTTTATGGACAGACACTGGTTATAAAGACTCGATACTAACTGCAATGCCCGGTGTAAAATAAACTTCATGCTCACCTTCATCATTACTGTATATAAGGTAAGCATCGAGTTTTTCATTATTACTCAGGAATTCTTTGGCTTTTTCAAGACCCATAACCATAAATGCTGTGGCATAAGCATCAGCCGTAATGCAATTCTCTGCCACCACTGTAGAGCTAAGCAGATTGCTAAGCGCGGGATATCCCGTGGAAGGATCGATGGTATGTGCATATTTCTTACCGTCTTTTTCGTAGAACTGGCGATAATTACCCGAAGTGGCCAGTGATTTGTTATCGAGCGTGATCACCGCCTGCATATCGGCCCCGGGTATCATATTATTGTCTTTAGGTTTGTCTATGCCTATCCGCCAAATCATTCCTTCTTTGTTTTTTCCCTTTGTCCTGACCTCTCCACCGATCTCCACGAGGTAATTACGAATATTTTTATCATCGAGAAGATCCGCTACCAAGTCAACCGAGTAACCTTTTGCTATGGCATTTACATTAAGCATTGTTTCAGGGTGTTCTTTTATTATCTTTTTGTCTTCCATGCGAATCATGTCCATGCCCACAAAGCGGATAAGACTGTCGATAAGCTGGCTGTCTGATTCGGCTTTATCCGAGGATCCGAATCCCCAGGCATTAACCAACGGTGCAACGGTAATGTCGAAAGCACCGTCCGTTGCTTCGTAAACCCCGCGTGCCTCGTTGTAAACAGTTACAAGATATTCGTCAGCTGTCACTCCCGGCTCATCGCGGTTGATTTTAGAGATTAAGGAATTGGGGATATATATTGACAGTGACCTTTCAAACTCATCAAGCAGAACTTCTATCTCTTCCTTAAGGTTCCCCTTCCCGCGGTTTTCATATGTAATATTATATGATGTCCCCTGCGTGAATCCTGAGATACGGGTGTATTCACTTAAGAGCAAGTCCCGTGTATAAATGATCCCCGCTGCTATGGTGATGATCACAATAATTATACGTATGCTTTTTCTGTTTATCATTATTATTTGCTGTTAACCTCCAAAATCATCAAAATCAACCATCTCATCAGGCACACCCATGTCGTAAAGCATTTTAAGCACTGCTTCATTCATCATTGGCGGGCCGCATAAATAATATTCAATTTCTTCGGGTTCTTCAAGATCACACAGGTATTCATCATACAACACCTTGTGTATAAATCCCGTGTACCCGTCCCAGTTATCTTCTTCAAGGGGCTCCGAAAGTGCTATATTAAAAGTGAAGTTAGGAAATTCCTTTTCTATCTTACGGAACTCTTTCTCATAAAAAATTTCCCTTTTTGACCGTGCCCCGTACCAGTATGTTACCTTCCTTTTGGTTTTTTTAGTATGGAAAAGGTGGAATATATGTGACCGCAGGGGAGCCATACCGGCGCCACCGCCGACATATACCATTTCCCTGTCGGTATCCTTAATAAAGAAATCACCGTAGGGGCCCGAGATGGTTACTTTATCCCCGGGTTTTCGTGA
>CAZBJH010000109.1:8087-12079 GCA_964492185.1 uncultured Bacteroidales bacterium
TTTAACCTGGCATCCCAGCCTCCAGTTATCCTGTTGTTCCTTACGGGTAAAGAACCCTGTTTCGGTCGGGAGAATTGATCCACCGCCCTCGAGCACCTGGCATTTGCACATGGCGCATGTTCCTCCGCCACCACATGCTGAGGGAAGAAAAATACCCTGGTTAGACAGAGTGGTCAGCACGGTGGATCCCGGATCAACAGTGAACTCTTTATCGTTAACCTTTAATTCCACCTCTCCCTGCGGCGTTAACTTTTTACGTGCATATAACAGTACGCCGACCAGGATAAGGATAACCGCGAGAAAGATCCCTATACTTATTAAAAGAGTGCCTAATACCGAAGTTAATATGATCATTGTTCAATAATATCAAAGTTGAATACCCATAAAGCTCATAAAAGCAATACCCATCAGTCCGGTAATAATAAAAGTAATACCAAGTCCTCTCAATGGTGCAGGCACATTCGAATACTTGATCTTTTCCCTGATCGCCGCTATCCCTGCAATGGCCAGGAACCAGCCAACACCTGATCCCAGTCCGAAAGCAGTAGCCTCGGCAATATTGGCATAGTCACGTTCCTGCATAAAAAGCGAGCCGCCCAGTATGGAACAGTTAACGGCGATAAGAGGAAGGAATATCCCTAATGAGCTGTACAGTGCCGGCGAAAACTTTTCAATAATCATTTCAACAAGCTGCACCATGGAAGCTATCACTGCAATAAACATAATAAATGACAAAAAGCTTAGGTCTACATCCAAAAGATTGGGGCTTATCCATGCCAGTGCTCCTTCTTTTAAAATATAATTTTCTATCAGGTAATTGATGGGAACAGTGATCCCCAAAACGAATATTACCGCTAACCCCAGTCCCACTGAAGTCTTAACAGTCTTTGATACGGCCAGGTAAGAACACATGCCCAGGAAGTATGCAAAGATCATGTTATCTATAAATACTGATCTTACGAATATGTTTACCAGGTTTTCCATTGATCCTTAGTTTGACTCAATTAATTCTTTGTTTCTGCTTCTTTGCACCCAAATTATTATCCCCACTGTTATCAGCGCCATGGGGGGAAGTATCATCAGTCCGTTATTCACATAGCCCGTGCTATAGAGCCCTGTTTTTTCAAGGATCGGGTATCCCCACACTGTCCCCGAACCCAATAGCTCACGGAAAAAGGCAACTATAATAAGGATTAAACCATAGCCCGCGGCATTACCTATACCATCAAGGAAGGCAGGCCACGGTTTGTTGCCCATAGCAAAGGCTTCAAGCCTTCCCATAATTATACAGTTGGTAATTATCAGTCCTACAAAAACAGACAGTTGCTTACTCACGTCGTAAGCATAGGCTTTCAGTATCTGGTCGACCAGTATCACCATAGCTGCAATTACGGTGAGCTGCACGATAATACGTATCCTGGGCGGTATATAATTACGCATTAATGAAATGACTACATTTGATACGGCCATAACGGCAATGACAGCTATGGCCATAACTACTGAGGGTTCAAGCTTGACAGTTACCGCCAGGGCCGAACATATGCCCAGCACCTGGACGGTAATGGGGTTGCTTTTATTTATTGGTTCCTTCAGAAGCTTAATGTTCTTTGGAGAAAATAATGGTTCCTTATCACTCATGATCTGATTCTTTTTGTTTTTTAAAAAAAGGAATATAATCCGACAAATTATCTTCCATCATAGCTTCGAGACCCTTGCTGGTGATGGTACCTCCTGATATGGCATCCACACTGTGGGGGTCTCCTTCCGGTGCTCCTCCTTTCACTACATTTACGGATGTGAATTCATTATCTTCGAACAGCTTTTTACCCTGAAAAGCTTTTTCAAACCAGTCTTCCTTGATCTCAGCCCCCAAACCCGGCGTTTCCGATTTATGATCGAAGGTAACTCCGTAAATGGTGTTAAAATCTTTTTCCAGGGAAATATATCCCCATATTGCTCCCCAAAGGCCCCTGCCCCTCATCGGAAAAACATAAAAGATCTCATTGTCTTTCTCACAGATGTATACCGGCAGCCGGCGGGTTTCATAAACTTTATTTATTTCCTTTTCCAGCGTTTCCCTGTCAGGGGGCTTAAGATCAATAAAGCCTGAAAGTAACCTTTTAAAGGGGCTTGCCTGCTGTTGCAGTGTATCTTCCTTCAACTGTTTTATTTTTTCGATCTTGGCAAGCTCGGGCTTCATATCAACGGAAAGTGCCCCTTCTTCATCTATCTTTTCACCATTACTGTTCACCACGTAGCTTTCGATGATAAATTCATTGTATTTATCGATGGCATTTTGAGCCGTACTGCTGATATTTACAGAAGCCAGGATATCCTGCATCTGCTCTATCCTTACATTATCTTCCTGTTTGGGTTTCAGCAGCAGGGATACCAGTGAAAGAACCGTGGCCACAACAATGACCATGATTGCTGAAAAGACGAAAATATATTTATTACTGTAATTCTTCATTTCAACTTATTTTAGTGTCTGTCCATAATGTCCGATATCCGCGTTGCTGCTCGCATTTTAAATCCTCGAATACTTTAGTATACTGCGGTTTAAAATGCTCACGCGCCTTGATCTCGAACATTCTGAACAAACACTGTGAGTTTATAGACAGACTCTATTTTAGTAGTCACGACTTTATTTTTTTGCGTTTGCCCCGGCCCTTCTCATTCTTCTTTTAACACCTGCTTCCACAACATAATGGTCTATTAATGGAGCAAAAACATTCATAAGCAGAATGGCCAGCATAACACCCTCGGGATAGGCAGGATTAAGCACTCGTATAAGTATTGCCAATACACCGACCAGTAAGCCGTAGATATATTTCCCCCTTTCTGTCTGGGCTGCTGACACCGGGTCGGTAGCCATAAACACCGCCCCGAAAGCAAATCCGCCAAGCACCAGGTGTTCCCACGCGGGCACCTCCATAAAGGCGTTCACTGCAAAAAGGTTCAGTATCAACCCCATTGCCAGTCCCCCGGCAATTACCGATACAATTATCTTCCAGCTACCCACGCCTGTCCATATAAGCAACACCGCACCGAGCAAAATTGCCAGGGTGGATGTTTCGCCTATCGATCCGGGTATAGTCCCTATAAACATATCCTGTATCAGGTAGGGTTCATTAATTCCGTTGACAAAATCAGTGGTGCCGGCAGCTGCCTGTCCCAGAATTGTCTCACCCGAAAAGCCGTCAATGATGCCTTTCCCTTCTTTCATCCCTGATACCCACACCAGGTTACCCGACATCTCAGCCGGGTAAGCAAAGAAAAGAAAAGCACGTGCCGTAAGTGCCGGGTTCAGAATATTCATTCCTGTTCCCCCGAAAACTTCAACACCGATAATAACAGCAAAGGCTGTGGCCAGAGCCACCATCCACAGGGGGATGTCCGGCGGCAGGATAAGGGGGATCAGGAAGCCTGTCACAAAAAACCCCTCGCTTACCTCATGGCCCCTGAGCTGGGCAAAAATGATCTCTATTGTTAATCCCACGGCATAGGAAACCACGAATACCGGCAGTACTTTAAGAAAACCATAAAGAAAGGTTCCCCAAAGATCTACATCTTCGCCTGTAGCCAGGAAATGCTGATATCCGACGTTCCAAATGCCAAAGACCGTGGTGGGTATCATAGCGATAACCACAATTATCATTGTACGTTTCATATCAATGGCATCGCGGATATGCGAACCGGAAGTGGTTACCCTGTCGGGCACGAACAGTAATGTTTCAATCGCGTCAAATGCCGAATGAAACTTTTCAAACCTGCGGCCCTTTTCAAATTGGGGTTTGACCTTATCAATAATTTTTCTTAATCTCATCATTCGAATAAGATATAGACAAACTCTAATTAGTCATGTGTCTGTTTACGTTATTGATCGCTAGTGGTATTTGTTGCCACTCAATTTTTTATTAATGTCCTTTTATTCACACCGTTATTCATTTTAATTGTGTTCATGAGCTTGCTATTAAATGAGTTCATGAGCT